>NZ_LSOD01000046.1:0-56705 GCF_001592855.1 Acinetobacter sp. BMW17 | reverse complement strand
CCCCAGGTTGAAACTTAATACGAGATCAAAGGGGTCAATTTTACTTTGCCATTTGTAAGGTAAAAGGGGTCAATTTTAGAATGCCGTTGACACTAGCATTGCTGAATTTAAAAGCTCTTCATTAGTGATGCTCTCATCTTGATCAACCAAATTACTATTAATCTTAGAAAATCCTTGTTGAATCATAGTTTTAAGAGGGTAGTCAATCCGATCCTCGTATTCTTGATAATATAATTCTGAGTTAAATGATTTAGGGCGTTCCAAGAAATCAAGCTCATACTCTTTATCAATATTAAATCCAGAAAAATTTTCCAAAAAAAGCAATTTAACCAAAAATTTTAAATGATAATAAAAACCATTTTTATCATTTTTCGATAAATAATTTAATAATGTTTTAAAGCTATTAAAATTGAATTTAAGTTTATTATTTTTAAAATATTTTAAAAAATATTTAAATGAGTTAAACTTATAATGAAGACCTGAAGGAGTATTCACCTGTATATAAAAAACCAAGAAAAATTTCAAAATTTTCTTCTCATATAAGTCAAAACAATCAAAATTTAAATGAATCTTATTTCCAGAATAAAAAAACTCCCAAATATCAGGTTTAGTACTAATAAATTTTGTATCAAATGTAGATGCAAGATCAAAATTTATTAGTGGGGGTATCCTTAATTTATCAATAGTATTTAAATCCTCAGATGAGAATAGCTTAAAAAGCTGTTCATCACCCAAAGAATTAAGTTCAATATCTATTTGTTTATTATGAACTTTTTCCAAATATCTCACTCGTTTCAATAATTCTCTGAAGATTTGAGATGTTGGCTCTTTCTACGATAAATCTCTTGCCGTAGTAGGAAGGCATTAAACTCGTAGGAGACCAACCTCCAAGCACACGTAAATCATCTTGTGCTTTATCCAAAGAATTTTGACCTATATTATTAATCGAATTCCCTAGTTTATCCATGTTTTCATATTTTTTATATGAATGATTTAACATTAAATACGCCCATGTATGCCTACAAACATGAGGTGTAATGCTATTTATTGAGTCAAATGCTTTATTATCAAAGTGATGCGGTATTCTATATTTAATATTTTTATCTATAATTTTAAAAATTTTATTAATACCAGAATAACTCAAAGAAGAGTAGGGTGGTTTTAATGAAGTAAACAAGATATCTGAATTAATATCACTGCGAATTTCTTTTATATAAATATTTATAAATCGATAATCTCTTTCTTGTAATGTTATTACTCGATATGAAAATTCATTTTTAATTTTAGGTTTTCTACGTCTGTCATCATGTTCATCATCAGTATTGGTAATAATTAAACTATAAGAGTCATTCAATACAGACTTTTTAATCGAATTTACGGTCAACAACATCAGCTCACCAACTCGAAGTCCATAATTGAGCATTAAGTGAATGATTAGGAAATTCCTAAATTGAGTTGGTCTATTTTTAAATGGATTAAAAGCATTAGTATTGTTAGAACTGCTAGGTGATATAGTTTCATAAAGAACTTTAACCATTTCATTTGTCATACTTTTAAACAGATACTTTTTTTCACCATGTATGGTTTTAGTGGATTTCTTAATAATCTTTTTCTTAATCTGGATATGTTTTTGAATATTTGATTTAATTTTTTCTATTTCTTTTCTATCTAGATGAGGGTGTTTCCTTACAGTCAGATAGTCATCCATAAGAAAAGTATAAAATTTCAAAAAAGAGCGGATTTTGTTGCTAATATTTATATAACTTACTTTACGATTTCCTCCTAAGTATGTGACATCGCTTAAGTCATTATTATTTTCGAGGTAAATGATAAAATTATCAATTTCTTCATAAGTAAGTTCAAAATTATAATTTGAAGAATAGAAAAATTCGCAGAAGGAAATAGAGTATTTTTTATACCAAAATATATACCAGTCTTTTAGTGCCATCAAATCAGAATATTGCGTAGATAAGCTTTGAAACCGTATCACTCTCAAGCTAAACAATAATGGGAATAAGCATGGGAATGTCGACTCAGTATTAAATAATAATTTGATTTCATTCTCATTAGATATCTTTTGTTCTAACTGGATACTTTTGACTTCAAACATAGTGAACTTCATGAACTAAAATTTAGGTCAACATATCATATTTTTGATTAGGAATTTTATTTCTATAAGTTATTGATATTAGGTAGAAGAAGTATAAATATGAAGTAAATGTTAGGTACTCATGATTTAACATAATATACATTATACGTAATATAAGTTATTTATAAAAAGCCACACTTGATTATGTGGCTTTTTATAAATAACTTAGATCACATCAAATTCAATTCGACGGTTTTTCTTACGGCCATCTGCAGTTGCATTATCAGCAACAGGTTTGTTCGAGCCCAAACCTTCGACACTTAAGCGTTCTGCTGCAATACTTTTATTGATCAAATAGTTTTTAACAGCTACAGCACGTTCTTTACTTAAAACAAGATTCTTTGCAGCATCACCTGAACTGTCTGTGTGTCCAATAATTTTGACCTTTTTCCCACCAACCTTATTTAGAGCCACCGCCATTTCATCTAAGATCTGAGTCCCACTCACAGCCAAAACTGCACTGCCAGATTCAAATTCTATAATTCTGTTTTTAAGCGCTTCATCTATGATTTGCTGTTCAGCCTGATTGACAGAAAGCTGCGCATTCAAGCGATATGGTGGCGTTACTAAACTTTGGAATAAACTTGTTGTTGGCTGAACTTCATTTGAACTCGATATTTTTCCATTAAGTTCCATTTGCGTACCACGTACAGAAAGTTTACCTTGGTGAACTTTTTTTAACTCTGGAACTACCATATTCGCAACAGATTCACTCCAACCATTTGGAGCATTAACCGCTTTAACCTTTATTTTATCGATCACTTGGTCAGCGCCATAAACACTATACATCTTGTTTAAAATGATTTGCTTACTGGCATCATTTGGAACAACACCTTCAACAATAATCGGTTCAGCCCAGACATTCCCACTCAGGGCTAGCGTTAAAGTCAGCAGCCATTTATTCGACTTAAATCTATGATTTATTTTCATATTTTACTAATCTATAAAAGTTTTTTTAAAAAGTTTCACAGCTTGTATTAAGCTCAATTGCCGCTCACACAAAGCTTGCTCCAGCGTTGCCAAACCGGCATTTTGCTCTAAATATGCATCAATCCAATTCGCTTGAACCAATGAAACCCAGTGATCTGAATCTAACTTTTGCGTGAAAATTTCACTTAAAGTCATAATATCTGCCCCTTGAAAGCCAAAAAGCAGTACCGGTTTTTCGCTATGCAAAATCCCTATCAGAAGCTCAGCATTTTGATTTTGAATAAAAAAACTAATTAGATTGACCCAAAAAGCTGCAATTTCATAGCAGTAGCTAGAGTTATTAATAGGTAAAATCAACACTTTAGTTAAGCGACTAGTACCATGTTGAATGACGGGCTGTAACAATAACCCGAGTCCAATCATGCTTTGTGCAAGCTCGTAACTGCTCATTCTTAGTAATTGAGCAAATGAATGTATCGTATGGTGTTCATAAAATGCCGAAACTTCGCTGTGATTAAAAACTTGTATCTCATTATTTAATTTAGATAATTTATCGAGCACGATATTAGGGTCACGTATCGAACGTACCACACGATTCTTTTGAAATAAGTCGATTAAAGTTTGCTTATAGCGATATGGCGCATAAATAATATTATCAAAACTATTTTCAACTTCTAATAAATGACTCAATACCATTGGAAATTGACGGCCAGAACTATCGTGACTGGCAATCAAATTTGCCACAAGAAAATTATTTTCTTGTGGATTGGCAATAAAAAAGTCTAATGAAGGTAGCTTTTCATACGCTTGACTAAATCCCTCTGATTGCATGGCATGTTTTAATGCTTCAGTAATCCACTGATCAATCAGTTGAATTAAGGCATACTGACCGCGTGTTTTTAAGAAATCACCACGTGCAGGACATTTTCCGTAATATAAAGCTAAAGTCCGCAGTTCATCCATCACAATACTCCTTACAACCTAGCCACTTTCGAGAAATCATAAACGAGACTCCTGTATCCCCGATGTTGGAGCTTTAGGACTTGCAACAGTTGCTGAAGGTGTGGTTTGCGCTGCCACCACACGTACGGATTTATTGGTGACAATTTGATCGACCAGTTGCATGCCATTGTAACTGCGCTGCCCGCCTACTCCACCATTTGCGTCTCCGCTGATTAAACGGAAATTGACTTTTACTGCAAGCTCTGGATTTTGCTGATTTCTCCAAATCATTTCATAGCTTCCGCCACGTTGCGTTCGCTCAGCACCGTCAATTAAACGATTAATGCCATATTCACCAGGCGCCTCAAAAATCGTATGCGTTTTCCCATCTAAATCAATGGCTGTAATACGCGCGCCTGGAATTGCTCCAGCATTGGGCCATACAAAATTCACCCATTGTTGAATGCCGTTTTCATAAAGCATTCTTTGTCCATCGATATCAATGGTATAAGATAAAAACTTAGGATTTTCAATTGGGTAAAATTGAAAATTGGATTGTGCTGTAGTGGCAGGTGCAGACGAAGCTTGATTTAACGCTCCTGTTGCCATGCCATTACTTGGCGCAACATAGCTTTGAAAACTCATTACAAATTGTGGATTTAAACTAATCCCTAAATCTTTCCATGTCTTAGAGGTCAAGGTATAACCACGACGAATAACCAGTGGATCAAGATACTCTTTGACATAACGCGCAATACTGCCATTTTCACCAAGAATCTGGCTAATTTCATTGCTGGTTGCTTGTAGTGTCGCTGAAGAGTTAAATGGATATTTTTTACTCAGATTCGTATTGAAAGGTTGATAGACTTGCATAACCCATAGCTTATTCATCTCATCTTGTGCGGGGAGAATTAAACTTTCAAATGATTGTGTCAGAGGCGACATCAACAGCTTTTGGAGCAGTTTCTGATCAACCTCAGACAAGCCCACAGACATTTTTTCATCGACCAGTTTCTGTGTTGTATTAAAGACAGAATTTTGCTCATTAATGGTCGACTTAACCAAACTCATCGCAGATGGTCCAATATCCCCTGAGCTTTTCAAGTCATTGAATTTACTTCGGACTTGAGCTAAAGATTGCATGTATTCATCAAGCAAAGACTTATTTTGTTGGTCGTCACGCTTACGCACCAACTGATAAAACATCTGGAATTCTTTAGAAATCGGGCCTTGCGCTTGATTCATGACTTTGGCATCAAGCTGAGTTTCATCTCGTCTTAATACTTTGCGTTTAAACCAAGCCACAAAACCTGTTTGTGGCGCTGCCAGCTCCACCATTACGGCTGGATTGTCCCAACTGGTTTCTTTCGCAACGCGATCAAAAACACTACGAATGGGTGAGTTTTCAGGCTCGCCTAAAACTTGGACAAAGCTCGCCTGTTGTCCGTAATCCTTAGCTTTTGCATAATGTATCGCACCTAAAAATTTTCGCCACTCTGCAATATATTCTTTTTTATAGAGTTCTGTGAGTTGTTTACGGATTTGATCGGGACTACCACTAAATGATAAGTCATCTGATTGTGTGCTGTTGAGTACCCAGTCTTTGGTATCCGTAGGACGTTTTGCAACTTCATCGATAGCTTGTTCAACATATTCTGACCATGCAGCATGTGTAAACATACCCGGTAAGGCATAACTGCCTAAGATTGCATTTTGATTGGCATCACCAAGCATTTGTTTTATGGTTAATGCTGGATAACGAACAGCCGCGCGCATTTTTAATTCATTATAAACACGGTCTCGTGCAGGCATCCCGCGAACAACAGACAGAAGAACTTGACGCGTTTGATCCACCACCAAGCTGTCTGAACTGAGTACTGGAAATTTAGGATCACCAGCTAAAGTCATGCTATACGACAAAATTTGCTCTGCCTTTTGGATCATTTCTCCGCGCGGCATTTGACCACGATTATTATCCAACCATGAACGCCAGAAACGTGTGACTTGATCACTTAAGTGGCTTGCATCCATATATTGAGTATTGCCCATCATTAAATAGGCTTTTAAAGCATTGTATGCATCTTGTGGATTTGCATCATTAGGCTCTAAATATTGCTGTGTTTTTGCAACAGGCGTCAGCTCTACATTTGCATGGTTTGTGCGCAATTTTTCTTCATTGCTTTTCACCCGCTGTAGATATTGGGCAATATTTTGTTGTGTTGGAGTCAATACAATTTGCTCAACACCCTTTAAATATTCAGTTTTTAGCTTCTCCCGCAACTCATCTCCCTGATAGAGACCAAAACCCAGTTTTAAAGGACGATCTTCTTCAAATTGGTCCAACTGCTGCATACGTTCCTGTAAAATCAAGAGTGCACTCAGTTGTGTAGACAACTCTTGACCCGATTGCTTTTCAAGTAAAACGACTTTGTCTAAATCGGCTTGTACGTCTGCAATCAATTGCTGATTATTCCGATAAGACCACACCCATAGACTTAGAATAATAGCTACACCAAATAAAGCAGCAACAAAGGCAATATAACGCTGACGCTTTCGGCTAGGGTTAATATGTTGTTTAACGAGGTTCTTGTCTTTCAGAATAATGTCAGAAAATAAACCTTTTAAAAAATAGCCATGGTTTTGCGAAACTGAGCGCGTTGGAATGCCATTTTCATTGTCTAAACCTTTTTGCAATAAAAAGTCTTGAGCAATTTGCTCGGTCATTGGACTTTCAATAATGCCTTCTTGCAGTGCACTGGTGAAATAAAATCCACGGAAAACAGGTTTAAATTGATAAGGGTTATCTTCAAACAGGGTGCCGATAAATGTCTTTAACGCAGGCTTTAAGCTCTTAAACTCTAAAGGAAATGTCATGACACTTGGAGAAATATTCTGCGAGTGTCGACGGCTGAGATGTGTCGTACTGACGCCTTTTAAACCGTCATATAAGATGGAATAATGTTTTTCAAACAATTCAACAGCATTATTGGCCCCATCGGTTGTATAAGGCAGTGTCGCCCCCCAAACCTGATCAAACTCACCGACTTCATAGCATTCAAAAAACTCAGTAAAGCCTGCTATCAGATCCATTTTAGAGAAGACCAAATAAACAGGTGAAAAAACCTCTAAGCGCTCAGTAAGATCTTGAATCCGTGCACGTAAATTCTTTGCCAATTTGATCGACTTTTCTGGGCTGTTACTGACCAACTCAGCAATACTAACAATCACGATCAAGCCATTGATTGGTGCTTTTGAGCGGTTTTTTTTCAAAATATTTAAAAAACCTAGCCACTCAAAATGATCTTCCGCATAAACGGAATAACGACCTGCAGTATCTAATAACACGCCTTCTGTTGAAAAAAACCAGTCGCAATGACGAGTTCCACTTAATCCAGCAGAAACTGATTTTTGATGGGTTTCTTCAAAAGGAAATTTTAAACCTGAGTTATAAATGGCCGAACTTTTACCCGCAGCAGGATTACCAATTACCATATACCATGGCAACTCGTAGAGTGCAGCATTGCCCTTTTTATCTCCCAGTTTTGATTTTCGAATCAACTGAATAGATTCTTTCATTTGTTGCTGAATCAAATGAAGTTCATCTTTGTTTTTTTGTTTGCCATATTCTGCATTGGTGTCATGTGCAATGGCATCGGCAAGAGCTTCACCTTGTGCTGCATGTCGACGACGTACAATGAGTAAATAAATCCCCCACAGCATCAACCCGAATACATAACAAATCATCAATGGCCAAAAGATTTTGGCTGGAATGACGTTATACATGGCCATTAGTGCGACAAAACCCGATATAGCCATAATGGCTTTAGGATTGCTCACATACTGCCAAACATAACCTAAGACGTTATAAAATAAAGAATTCACAGTACTCTCTTATTCTTTTTTAATTTAAATGGTTGGTTCTACAGGGATATTACTGTCTTCACACGCATGTAGAAAACAATGTGTAGACAATTGATCAGTGCTATAAATCATCGCCATCAACTCATCAGGCAAATGCATACTCAACATAAATCCAAATACTTTGGCCAAATGCTGCGTATGTCCAAAGCTTTGTTTGGTATGAATGAAGTGATGCGATTCAATCCCACTTCGATCGAAAATTTGGTTAAGTTTTTTCATGGTTTGAATGTCTGTAATATCATCGAGCATCAGTACAAAAGGTTGAATATCCTTAAATTGTTCTAATTGCTTCATCGCTGGGGATGCAAACTGATTGGCAAGATTGGCCTCGTTTAGCGCAATCTTGAGTTGTTTTAAGGGTTTGATATCAAGTAATGGTAAAGAAGATGATGCTAAGCACCAACTAGAGGCATATTCAGCAGGCAAGTAATGGTCGGTTAACCATGTTTTTTCATCGAGCAGTTCTTGGTCAATTTCAGAATCTACATTCAGGATGAACGTAATTTCCTCTGACTGCTGAGAAATTTGCTCCAATAACAGCATCCAATCTTTATAGGCTGTTTCTTGACTGAAATAATGGTGCTCAAGATGAATTTGCTGCGTAATCACGCCCAGTGAACTTAAATAATCCTGTACGACACCACTGCTTTGTTCTTCATTCCAAACATGTAACATCGATTCAGGCAGCAGCATATGTATATTGATACGGTTTAATTTAGCAACCTGCTGCACATCAGGTTGTTCCTCTGGTTCATTGCTATCATATTCACTCGTAGGATCAATCCATGCCGGATGCATACGATACTCATAGGCCAATTCACTGTCATAAAATAAGGCCGATTGCTTTAAATGCTGTGAGATTTGCCACAATGTTTCTGCATGTTGCTCTAGTTGATGCTCGATCAGGGCTTGAATTCGCAGATGGCGCGGATGATCAACGACTTCATCATCATCCTGATTTGTAATGACATGGTCTAGTGCATGTATGCGATAAGACAACATCGGTAAGCCATAGGCGTTTTGTAATTGCGTATCGAGCTCTGGGCTTTTAAATTTTTTAATTTCGTCAAGAATCTCGTCGTTTTCCCCAAAGGCACTATATGCAGAAGATGAATAAATATTCAGGTTCAACCACTGAATTTCAACAGGTTCAGCCTGTTGGTTGTCATCATCTAGATCTTGTTCTACTTGCGCTTGTTTTTGCTGCTCTTTGCGCTTTTGGTGAGCTTTAATGCCATGATAAATAAATACTGGAGACCATAAAATTACGCACAGAATCAGTGGAAATAGAAGTAAATAATTAAGCAGGTCTGCCCCAGTTGGGTCATACTGAATGTCACGCCAGTAAAAAATGACGATTCCTGCGACAAGCAACAATAAGCTGCTCAAAGTACCAATAAAGAGCTTAAGCATGCCCCATCCCCATCAATGTATAACAGGTTTCATGATTGTGTTCGGTCGGCATCGGCATTAAAAAAGCGCCTTGTGATAAACCAATGGTCATCGTTGAACTCAGCTGAATTGGTTGAATATCCTCTTTCCTCAGGATGATTCTTAAATCCACCCCAAGCGTTGGACTGAGCCAGCTTGCGAGTAATCGTTTGAGTTTTATACTCTCAGCTTGGTCGGGTAAAAATTTTAAATACTCGGTGTACGGTACGGGGCCAACTTCTATTTCAATTTTTCCATCTATTTGACGGATATTTTCTCCACAAAAGGTATTGATGCCCAATTGGTTGGTATTCCCCCCCAGTGTGCTTCTTTGTTCAGGAGATAAGTGAAAGATCTCTTCCACAAATTCTTTAATTTTAAACGGTTGCTTAAACACACAGCTCAGCATGGTTTTTAGCGCATGTGCTGTATTATTTTGCCCCTGCATTAATCCAGCGAATTCAGCAAAATAATCATCTAAGTCCTGTTGCTCATGTTGAGCACTCACATAGCCATTTAGTGCATGCAAAATATCAAGGTAATGGTTTTCTTGCTCAATCTCATAGCGAATCGGTAAATGGTAAGCTAAAGATGCATCCACATATTGCGCCGTGAGCTTGTGATTAAATAAACCTAAAAAATGAAGTGTTTCATTCCGTTGTATACGCGCACTTTGTTTAATCTTATTGGTATAGCTATACGGTAAGGTACCCTGAATCCCAGTTAAACCAATCATTAAGTTGGTTAAGTGAATTTTTTCTTCGTCAAGGGTCAAACTCTCAATTTCTGCATTCGGAAAATTGAGATTCAGTGAACTATGAAACTTAAACTGCTTTGCCCAATCCCCTTCTTTTTGAGTATGGGGAGCTTCAGCATGACGTAATAATCGCGTGGCCTGAATAAATTCAAAAGCGTTCGGTTGTTTAACCAGTACGTCAACTATAGAAGTGTTTTGCCACCAACGTTCTGCACGCATTGGTATAACTCCTGTTGAGATTGAGCATCTGAAATAACAACATCGACAAAACTGTTCATCTGGACTTTTAGATTAAAGACATGCGACAACAACTGACTAAAAATATATAAGCTATGTCCTCGAAACACTTTCGAATCAATACCTAGATTTACTTTCAGCCCTCGTATAAAGAGTGGAAATGGTCTTGCATACACCATCTTTTGCTTTAATTCAAAATTAACCGACTGAATCGCATTAATAATAAGGTGGTTTTCTTTGAGCTGAGGCAGGTTATACAGTTCAAGCAATTCCTGAATATGGCTTAAAGCATCTCCCTTGGTGAGAGATAAAGTATTTAATGATAAATGCGAAATGATCCGCCATTGCTCTTTTTTATTTTGTTCAAAGTAATAGGGTTTATTCGGTCTTTTTAAAACCACAGCTCGCCGTGCCAGACTACTATCATTCAAATTTAATATATTGTTGGCTTGGCTCAATGCCTCATGGGGTAAATCACGATTGGAGCATAATAATTGCGTACTGATAAAATCAGATTTGGTTGTTTCAGGCGATAAATGTTTTGAAATAATACTATAACCTGTTTCAACATATTTATTTTGTAGCTGAGCCGAATTCAAACTATAAAAAAACTGAGTCTCATCCTTTTGATAATGACTCATCGCAAAGAATGGATAAATGTCAAAAGTAGTTTGATCTTTATTCGACTTTTCACGAATCATTTGCATTTTAGTAATCGAATAAGTTTGATAAAACTCAGGATGATGAGCATCGGTAATTAAAGGATATTCGAGTTGTTGATGATTAATTTTTTGAGGTTCAGCCTGTTTTTTAAATAAATTGATAACTGGTACTACATATAATTTAAAGTTTGCGATATTCAACTCGGAATAATTTCGAATATTCACCTGATCATTTAAATTTAATTTAAGATGAATCAAAATTTCAAACTGATTTTGCTCTTTTTCTAAATATTTTAACAAACCTAAGTTCATATTGAGAAAGTTAAATTTTTCAGAAAAACAGAAATATTCCATCAACAGCCGATATGCATGATGTGTATGTTGATCCAAGGGCAACAAACTTTCATTTTCAGTAAAACCCATGATACTAAACGGATTTGAGATGTCGATGACGCGATGACCAACCTTTAATGAAAATCCTGTGCTGGACTGGAACACCGCATCCAAAACTTGTAGTGGAAAATTGGATATCGCATCCAAATAAATAGGCAAGTTTTCTTTTTCTAAAGTTCGATGTGTCTGATTAAAAATATTAAATCCTAAGCTAAGCGTTGCATTTTGATTTAAATGCATATGTGCACTAGGATTGGTTTTAAAATTGAGGTGACTAAGTTCAATGGGTAATAGCTTTAGTTCTTGTGTGGTGCTAAATTCACACTGTACACCTTTAAAACTTCTTGATTTTATTGCAGTATTTTTAGGAATGAGATGAGCTTCAGTTAATTGTTTACACTTATTTAAGTCTTCAAAACTGACCACAGTACATGCAGGAAAAGGTTTGAGATATTGAGGAAACATCACCTCAAACAAAGACCGAGTAAAAATGTCGTAACTGTCCGCCAGTTTCTTATCAATTCTTGCTGCAATTAAAGAAAAGGACTGAATTAAGCGTTCAATATGCGGATCATCTACTTGCTCTTGGTTTAAGGATAAACGCTGAGCGATTTTTGGGTATTTTTGCGAAAACTCACGGGACTGCTGCCCAAATTCTTGTAATTGTTTTTCGTAGTACGGTAATAATTCTTCAATCACAAATCAGCCCCATTAAGCTCTTGCAGAAATAACATATTGTTGTGTTGTCGGTTTGAGCAAAGCATCAAAAATGACGGGTTCATATAAAGGATGAATATTTAAATAGGCTTGAATACTTAAACACAACGCCCCCATATTCTGTCCATCGAGCAACATTTCGACTTTGATTTGTTTTAGTCTCGGCTCATGCGCTGTAATAGACGCTGCAATCGATTGGCAAATTTTATCGCGATCGGTCGGATTCGCAGTCGATAATCCAACAAAATCAATGATTCCAAACTGAACAATGGACTTTTTTACCAACGGAAAAGCATCAATTGAATCATTAAAATTGGCCATACGACTGTTCAACAAATCTTCTAAGTCGATCGCGACGGATTCACGTAGCTCCTGAAGAGACATCCCCAATCGGTCCTGTTCAGTGGTCGGTAGTAATCGGTCAAATAGCGTTTTTCTAAACCCATAGGGATAAAGCTGATCTAGATTCATGTTGATTAAAATCATCTCGCATAAATAAAGGCCAACGATGGTTAGCCTTTATTTTTTCAGTTATTTTTATGCAGCGTATGATGCAGTATTGTTTGATAGAGACCATTTCTTGGTCACAGCACCTTTTTGTGTGCCATTAATATCTTGCTGGTTATACGTCCATTCCACAGCAGCATATTTCAAACCAAATCCTTCAAGTGGAACACCTTCTTCACTTACTGTTGGCGTAACACTTGAAACCAAAACATGCTTCAATTTAATTTGTAGATACTTGATGCGCTTATCGCCATTTGCACGATAAAAATCAATTTGTACTTCATCAAAGGTATAACCCGCTGAACATGCTTCCCAAAGTTTTGGACTGGTTGCATCCAAATCTTTAACAAACAGCATATCAGAATGTTCAACACGTTCCGCCGTATGGCCACCAACACTTGATGATGTTGCAGACTTTGGCTGACGAATATTATGTGACCAAGAGTTCACCTCTAACCAACCTTGGTGCTCTGTATCACGTGACTCGCCATCGACCTTATATTTACCTCTGAACTGTACGTATATGTCTTTCATTTGTAATCTTTTCCTATTCTAAAGTTATTATGTGTTGGCACTCAAATTAGTTTGAGGACTGAGGTAACTCAGTAACAAGTCGCAGTGATACTGACAACTCATCCAACTGGAAATGTGGTCTTAAGAAAACCACAGATTTGTAGTGCCCCGGTTGTGCTGGGTTCTCTACAACTTTGACAGATGCTTCACGCAGCGGATATTGCGCTTTCGCCTCTTGTGAAGCCCCGTCATCAAGCAAAATATATTGAGCCAACCACTCATTTAAAAATGTTTCAATGTTTCCAGCCGAAGCAAAGCTTCCGACTTTATCGCGCATCATGGCTTTTAAATAATGTGCAATACGTGAAACGGCCATAATGTACTGAATTTGGCTAGATAAAGCCGAGTTTGCATTGGCAGAATCGCTATTATACTTTTTAGGTTTCTGCGTCGATTGCGCACCAAAAAATGCTGCATAATCCGTGTTTTTACAATGTACTAAAGGAATAAAGCCAAGATCACTGAGTTCTTTTTCACGACGGTCGGTGATCGCAATTTCAGTTGGACATTTGAAGACCACTTCACCATCACTGGTTTTAAAGGTATGAACGGGCAACCCCTCTACCAAACCACCACCTTCAACACCACGAATGGCAGCACACCAACCATGCATATCAAAAGCATTGGTCAAACGCGTACCAAAAGCATAGGCTGCATTCATCCATAAATATTCATCATGATTTTGCCCAGAGACTTCTTCCACAAAATTAAAGCCTTCAGTCGCCGTACCTTCCTTAGGATGATAAGGCAGACGACCCAATACACGTGGCATTGTTAATGCAACATAGCGTGCATCATCACTTTCTCGGAAAGAACGCCACTGGACATATTCAGCGGTTTCAAAAATTTTGGATACTTCACGTGGACGGTCAATATCCGTAAAAGATTCCAACCCAAGAATGTTGGCATCTGCGGCAGAAATAAAGGGTGCATGTGCAGCTGCGGCAACATGTGAAATTTGTTCAAGCAAATACATGTCTGAAGGTGTACGATCAAACTCGAAATCGCCAATTAATGTGGCATATGGTGCACCACCAAATGACCCATATTCTTCTTCATAGATCTTTTTAAACAATGTACTTTGATCAAAGTCCGTTGCGCCTTGAAAATCCTTGATTAATTCTTTCTTCGTTGTATTCAACATACGAATCTTAATCAATGGATTAGATGGCGTTTCTTGGCAAAAGTAATATAAACCGCGCCATGTCGATTCAATTTTTTGAAATTGTTCGTCATGGATAATTTTACTGAGCTGCGTTGAAATGAGCGCATCAATTTCAGCAATACGCTTATCAATCGATAATGTCATATTTTCTGAAACAGTAATCGTCCCCGCCATCACTTCTTTAGCAAGTTCGCCAATTAAACTTTTCGCTCTATCATGCTCTTCTTCATTTCGAGCAATTCGACTACGTTCAACAATTGAATCTAATAGCGTAAATTCTTCAGTAGTATCTTGAGCAACTGCAGCGGATTGGGCATTATTCATTTTCAGCCTCCACACTCATTTTGCGTATTTGATCTGTATTTTGCAGAACTTGATCAAGTAGATCTTCTAAGCGCTCATTATTCGAAATTTTGTTACGCAAATCAGTCAAACGTTCACGAGCTTCCACTAATTTTCTCAATGGATCTACTTGCTGAACCACATTTTCAGGACGAAAATCTTCCATTGACTTAAAGGTCAAATCAACAGACATACGTCCACCATCTTCAGTCAATGTATTTTCAACTTGATAGGCAGCACGTGGTGCTAAGGACTCCATGACTTCATCAATGTTTTCTAAATCAACATTAATAAATTTTTTGTCTTTGAGTTTGGTTTTTTCTATTTCAGATGCCGCGGAAAAATCACCTAAAACGCCAACAACAAATGGTAATTCTTTGATTTCTTTAGCATCACCAACTTCAACATCATAAGTCAGTTGTACCCGAGGTGGTCGAATACGCTGTAACTTTTTTTGGACGCTTTCACGTTTAGCCATATGAAAATCCTGTTTTTTATTATTTCAAAAATGAAAGTTTTTAAAGTGAATTGAAGGGATTTGTATTCGGTTTGCTCGACACTTCAGTTGATTGTGCTTTCTCAACTTTTTTGGGTTTTGCCACCTGTACCGTTGTTTTCTTTGTGGTTTGTTTGGTTGAACTTGCGATTTTACGCGTGGATTTCTTAGGGGCTTTAATCACCACGGCCTTTGCATCACTCGTATCTGGTGCAGGCAATGAGTTACGAATAATATCAGACAAATCTTTGGCAGGTGGATAGGTTAAGTCTGCAGATAAATAGCGCATTTCTTCTTGACGCATATGGTTTAACGCTGTATTTGCAATTGAAACACCAGCTAAAAACCGAGTATCTGTTAATGATGTATGATTAATATTTCGCGCATTTAATTCTTCAACCAGTTGAAGTGCTTTATAACTTTTCCCGAGTTCTTGATATCGACTTGCAGCTTGAACCAATAATTTATTTTTTAGCTCATCATTTTTTTTATTTTTACTATCGCAAATCTGTACATATAAACTTAGTAAATCGTGATCAAATTCACCATTTACCAATGGGTA
The DNA here is from genome assembly GCF_001592855.1 of Acinetobacter sp. BMW17. Taxonomy (NCBI): domain Bacteria; kingdom Pseudomonadati; phylum Pseudomonadota; class Gammaproteobacteria; order Moraxellales; family Moraxellaceae; genus Acinetobacter; species Acinetobacter sp. BMW17. Next base: position 40,921 of record NZ_LSOD01000046.1, on the reverse strand, counting down.
ATCTTTAATACACTTATTTTTTAAACTAATACCCTCTTCTGCCGCTGCAAAAGCAAATGGTGTCACCGTTAACAAAACGAATGCAGGTAAAATTAAATAATATTTTTTCAAAACTTGCCTCAAATCTTTATGAATAAAAAATTAAAATTATTATCAGTAACTTCGATTTAAAATATACACACCCTAGGTAAATATTTCTGGTTATATAATGCGCTTGGATTTAACAAAAATATGGCACCCAAAGTCAAGGAAAGAAATGTTAATAAAAAGTAACTGTGTTTGCTTTTTGTAATATATCTTCTCTTTTATCTAAATTTCATTTGTGTATTATGATGGCATATATATAAAATACCCGCCAAATAGCATTTATAATGACTTGTAAAATGCTAATTTATAAATAATTTTATATTTACACTAAAAACACAGATAGCCATTGGCATATTTGTCTTGTAAAAACTTTGCTATAAAGCATGACTGAGTTACATATGAATAACCTTAAAATATTAATTAAGAAGCTATCTAATCATGCGCGTGTTGCTCTAGAGAAGTCTGCAAATAGTTGTATTAATCAACAAAATTATGAAATCGAAATTGAGCATTTTTTTCTTGAATTATTAGAACAACAAGAGCCAAATGATCTCCACTTATTAGTTGAAAAATATAAAATTTCCCATGATTTCTTAGTTAAGGATTTACAACTCAGTCTTTCCCAGTTGCCTAAAGGAAATACTCGCACCCCGATATTTGCTCAATCCATTATTCGTTTATTGGAGCAAGCGTGGTTACTTGCTTCAGCCGAACAAAATCCTATCATTCGAACAGGTCATATTTTGGTAGCACTTTTAACAGCACCAGATTTGCATCAAATGGCATTACGCGCTTCGAGCCAATTTGAACTGTTCCCGATCGATACAATGAAGCATAAATTTTTAGACCTATGCTCAAACAGTATCGAACAAGACGTTTTACAGGAAACAGCGCCAAGCGAAAGCACTGAGCCTGCACAGCATTTGGCTAAAAACAAAACGCCAGCACTTGATCAATATACAATTAACCTGACCCAAAAGGCACAAAGTGGCCTTATCGACCCTGTTATTGGTCGTGAGTTTGAAATACGTTTAATGCTCGATATCCTGATGCGTCGACGCCAAAATAATCCCATCTTAACTGGTGAGCCTGGTGTAGGAAAAACGGCTGTCGTTGAAGGTTTGGCTTTAAAAATCGTGAACAACCAAGTGCCTGATGCTTTAAAAAATGTTCAGCTGCATACGCTTGATATGGGGCTATTACAAGCAGGTGCCAGTGTAAAAGGTGAATTTGAAAATCGCTTGAAACAAGTGATTCAAGAGGTTCAGTCTGCCACTCATCCTATAATTTTATTTATTGATGAAGCTCACACTTTGATTGGCGCAGGAGGTCAGGCAGGCCAAAATGATGCTGCCAATCTATTAAAACCTGCACTGGCTCGTGGTGAGTTACGTACCATTGCAGCAACCACATGGGCTGAATATAAACAATATTTTGAAAAAGATGCGGCTCTCAGTCGACGCTTTCAAGTCGTTAAAGTTGAAGAACCGACCGAAGAGGTCGCCATCGATATGTTACGTGCCATGCTGCCAGTCATGGCCAATCATTTTAATTTAAATATTGATGATGAAGCCATCATCACAGCCGTACACTCTTCGCATCGTTATATTAGTGGCCGTCAACTCCCAGACAAAGCAATTAGCGTACTCGATACAGCTGCAGCGCGTGTAGCACTCACTCAGAATGCACAACCTGTAAAGTTAGATCAGATACTTGCTCAACAACATAATCTCAAACTTGAATATGAAATTTTAGAAAATGAGCATAAAAACTTGCCGATTCATCATGAGCGATTGCACGATCTGAAGCAAAAACTAGCGCAGCTTGAGTGTGAAATTGAGCACACTCAAACGCAGTGGCAAAAAGAAAGAGCACTAGTTGAACAGATAAAACAACGCCAACAAGATACAACTGCTCACAACGCTCAAGAAGAGATTGCTGCGCTTCGTGAAGAATTAAGCAATGTACAAGGTCAAAATCCCTTAGTGTTTGAGCGCGTTAATGCACAAATCATTAATGAAATTATTTCAGACTGGACCGGTATTCCTGTTGGCAATATGGTGAACGATGAAATAAAACAGATTCTCAGCCTAGAAAGCAAACTGGCCGAGCGTGTTATGGGGCAAGACTCTGCCCTACATCAACTGGTTCAGGGAATTAAAACATCTAAAGCAAAATTGGATGATCCCAATAAACCGCAAGGCGTATTCATGTTGGTAGGGCCAAGTGGCGTCGGTAAAACCGAAACCGCACTTGCGCTGGCGAGTGAGCTTTATGGTGGAGAATCCCACCTGATCACCATTAATATGTCTGAATATCAAGAAGCACATACCGTTTCTTCTTTAAAAGGTGCTCCACCTGGATATGTGGGATATGGTCAAGGTGGTGTGCTGACTGAAGCAGTTCGTCGCAATCCTTATAGTGTGGTTTTATTAGATGAAATTGAAAAAGCACACAACGATGTTCAAGAACTCTTTTACCAAGTTTTTGACAAAGGTACGCTTGAGGATGGTGAAGGCCGAATCATCGACTTTAAGAATACCACCATTATTTTGACCTCGAATGTAGGTTCGAATGCCATTATGCAGGCGTGTTTGAATCAACCGATTGATACATGGCCAACCGCGGAAAGCTTAGCAGAGCAGTTCAAACCAAGTTTATATAAACAATTTAAACCTGCTTTTTTAGGGCGCATGCGTATCGTTCCCTATTTCCCACTGCATGATGATTTACTGATTCAAATTATCCATCATAAAATCAAGAAAATAACCTCTCGCCTTGAGAAGCAGTACCAAACCAAAGTTCAATATTCAGAGGAATTGGTAGAACTGTTATTAAGTCGCTGCACGGAAGTCGATAGCGGTGCACGAAATGTTGATCACATTTTAAATGCCAGTATATTGCCTGCTTTAGCCACAGAAATATTGATGGCCTTGGCAGCAGATCATTTGCCTAAAGTCATTCAGATTGATGTCAAAGATGATGAAATTACGTATGTTTTAGACCCTGTCGAAAAGACCACGGCTAAAAAGAAACGACATCCTGCTAAAAATAAAGCGAATCAAGTTTAATAGAATATAGAGTGTAAAATTATGAGCTTAGAAATCGAGCCTTTATTGTCTCCTATCTCAAGCGATCAACCATGTGGACAAGACTTGTCTTTTTCCAATGAATTCCACGCTATCAAAATTGCAAAAACTCAGGATGATCCACTACTCGATCAAGGCGACTGGGTCGCTGAACCTAAGCAAGCAGACTGGCATTTCGTTGAACAAAAATCTATCGAGCTTCTCACGGGAAAATCAAAAGATTTACGCTTAATGGGCTGGTTACTTGAAGCGTGGTCAAATTTATACGGATTCGAAGGCACCGCAAAAGCCTTAGAGCTTATGCATCGAACGCTAAATGAGTATTGGACACAACTTCATCCTGAAATTGAAGAAGAAGATTTAGATCAACGTCTAGGTTTATTGCAAGGTTCCATTAATCATTTGATTCCACTGATTAAACAAGTCGCTATCGTGAATGTTCCTGCATTTTCACTCAGCGATTATGAAGCCTTACTGAGACAAAAAAATCATTTGTTGAAACAAGTAGAAAGTTATACGGAGGATGCCAATAGCTCTCAAATTTTGGAACAGTTTGAGCTGAGCTTGTTCAACACATCAAAATCATTTCAATATCAGAACTATCAACATTTTTCGGCGATTCTGGCTGAATGGTCAATTTTGAAAAGTGTGTTAGATACCTTAATGGGCTTAGATGCACCAAGCTTTGCTGCTATTGATACTCAGCTTGAAAACATCCACACCAGTTTAAAAAAGCTCTATAAAACCGATGTTTTTACCCAACCTGTAATGGCGACACAAACGTCTGAGTCTTCTGCTGCCACAACGATAACAACACAGGCACTTTCATTTACCCAGCACAAAGAACAAGAGATTGACATGAACACCGTCCATCCATCCAAAGGCTTTCAGGTTCAACCGCAAAATCACTTAGCAAACCGTGAACAAGCCATGCGGGTATTACAAGAAATTTCTGACTATTTCCAAGCCAATGAACCGCATAGTCCCGTAAGCTATATGTTACAGAAAACCATCAAGTGGAGTCAGATGCCACTACATGAATGGTTAAATCAAGTCATTAAAAACGAAAATCCACTGCATAACGTCCAAGAACTACTTGGCGTACAACAAGCAAATGAATCAAGCGACTGGTAATCTAAATGTTTAAAGCTGAAAAAATACTTTGGGGTGAAGGTCTATTTTTACGTCCTCAACATTTTCAATTACAAGATGCGTATCATGAACAACGTCTGAATCATACCATTCGTTCCACGATTCCATTTGCCTATGGCATTCAAAATATTCAATTTGATGAAGCCCAGTTACACACACATATCTTGGCACTCGAAAGTATTAGTATGATTTGGCAAGATGGTGAAATCTATCAAGCGCCGACACGTGATTTACTGCCAGAGCCAGTGTTATTAGATGAACTGAATTTACGTGGCGAAATCTTGGTTTATTTGGCTTTACCTATTGTACAAGTCAATAAGAAAAATGTGAGCGCTGAAAATAGTGCGCAGTTCGGTCGCTACCACTCTTATCTAACTTCAACCCACGATTTATTTACAGATGCTACTGCGGCAGATATCACCTTATTGCGCCGCCGTGCAGAGTTTCGCTTGTTAGAGGTCAACGCAGAACCGAATCAAGAGCTTGATGGCTTTTTGTATTTAGCTTTAGCAAAAATTAAACGTCAAAGCTCAGGCCAATTTGAATTTGATCGTCATTTTATTCCGCCTATCTTGCATATCGAATCTTCTGAAAATCTTATCTCGAGTTTGAAACGCAGCTTAAATGTCATCAAAGCGAAAATTAAGACCATTCAAAGCAATAATCGAGAAAATGAGCAAAAACTTATTGAGTTTCGCTCTGGCGACATTGTGTCATTTTGGTTGGTCAATGCACTCAACACAGCACACGCGACGTTGAATCATTTAATGCAATATCCGCATATCCATCCAGAGCGACTGTTTTTTGAATTATTACGCTTAACAGGCTCATTACTGACCTTTTCAACGGCTCATGAGGTTGATCATTTACCTCGCTATCAACACCATAATTTACAAGAAAGTTTTAGTCAGCTCGATGTCATTCTACGTGAGTTATTAGACACGATTATTTCAAACCGATATATCAGTATTCAATTGAAAGAAACGCGACCATCTTATTGGTTAGGCAGTTTAGAGTCAGATAAAATTACCCGAGATTCAAGACTTTACTTGGCTGTTTCTAGCAGTATGATGCAAAGCCACGAACTAATTCAATTGGTTCCGTTACGATTTAAAGTCGGTAATACCGTAGATGTTGAACAACGCGTCATTGCAGCACTTCCTGCAGTTCCTTTGCATCATTTAATGCAGGTTCCAACCGCTATTCCAGTGCGATCTGGTGTGAGTTACTTTGAAATTGAACCAAATAATGACTTATACCAACGCATGTTGGATGCCGAGTCGATTTGTATTTATATTCCGGCAGGTTTCCAAGATATTGCTGTTGAATTGATTGCCGTGATGAATGGCTAAGGAAATGAATCATGAATAATGCCCCTTCACTTTTTGATGATGGACAAATTGGAACTGGTTCAATTTCTCAGCCCATGACCGCCAAAGCCACCAGTACAACCAATTTGGTCGACTTACTCCATGACGGGTTTTATATTGTATTTTTATTGAAAAACAAATATATACCGAGTAGTTCGACTGAATTTCGCGAAAAAATCATTGCCCTACTCAACCGTTTTGAAAACCAAGCCCGAAAATTACAATTTTCATCCGATGACATTCAAGATGCTAAATATGCTTACTGTGCATTATTAGATGAAACCATTGTGACTCAGCAAGATGCAAAATTTTTCGAGCTCCAAAATAGTTGGTTAATCAGTCCCTTACAGCTTAGTTTATTTGGCTCACAACTTGCGGGTTATCGTTTTTTCGAAATTTTAGAAGAGTTACGCCGTAAAGGAAATAGTCGATTAGCCGCACTTGAAGTTTATCATTACTGCATGCTTCTGGGTTTTCATGGTAGATATCGTATTGAATCTATAGAAAATTTAAACCATTTGGTGGCACGTGTGGGCGATGAAATTGATTATTTGAAAGGGAAAAAGGCGGCCTTTTCCCCTTTTGCATCGCTCCCAGATCAAATTAAACACATGATTCACCGTGAGCTTCCTTTTTACTGGATTTTACTTTTTCTAATCGTATTCGCGCTCTTATCCTTTGCAGGCTTGCGTTATATGTTATCAAAGCAAAGTACGAATTCTTTGGCCACATATGAAAATGTCATTTCTACGCCAACAGAACAGGCACATATTACTATTCATTTACCCTAAGAACTAACTCCATGGCTCATGAAAAACGGACTTCAGTCAAAATTTTGACGTCTACAAAAAAGAAAAATATTTCACCTATGCTCTATGCATTTGGTGGTTTTTTGAGTGGTGTCTTATTAATGGCTACTCTTGGTTTTACTTACTTTTTTACACAACAAAAAAATGATTTAATACAGGTTAGTCAAAGTTCTAGCGTCGATGTCACTGAACCCTCAGTCGATAATGAAGCCCCGACGCGGGAACCCGAAGCTATTTTTGAAACGACTAAAGTCATCCCTTCTAAAAGTGTTCAACCTTCAAATGTAACTGAGCCGCCTTCTGATTTTCCTCAACCCAAAGAAGATGAATTAAGCAAAGCATTTCTTCGTCCAGCTGAAACAGTTGCTGCACCATCGATGAAGGGTGCTAGTCCGCAGCCCTTACCAAAAGAAAATAAGAAACAAAACTCGTCAGCGCAAAGTTCGGCCGCACCGAAAGATAAAAATCACAACAAAGTAGCCAAAGCAGAACAGGCAGTGGAAAAATCCGAAGAATCTCCCACAGGTAGTGTACAAACCAAGATTACAACTCGTACCGTCGATGCCCCAATGCCAGCTACTATCAGACTATGATTTATGCTCTTTTTTCGCTTTTTCTAATTCTGGCACTAGGGCTAGGTTTAGCACTCTCCTATGAACTTAGAGCAAAATTAGCAGGCTTTTTAGTTGGGTTAATTCCTCAAGGAAAACAAAGATTTCAATCCGCTCGTCATTTTGCACAGCATATAAATCATGCTGCTGCGCCCGAGCAATTGCAATCGCATTGGCATATTCAACAGTGGTGGATATTGGCTGCGGGTCTATTTCTATTTGCAAGCATCTTAATGTTTGCTTTTACCAGTCCAATCACACCCACTAAAATCGAAGCGGATTATTTAAGACAATCGGATCCACAAATTTATGCCTTACTTGATGGGCAAATTTTGTCCCCGCCACCAGAAATCGAAGAATCCTTAGTTGCTGAGGCCATAGTTGAAGCAAGTATGCTTGAACAAGCGGATCTTAATAATAATTCTATTCAAGCCAGTGCTTTGAATTACGACCCAAGTATTCAGGATGTACATTCAACTCATTCACATGACAATTTAGCAACGGCTGATCGTAAGTGGCACAAAATGAACCCACGCTATAAACAACGTTTACTGATGGTATTTAAAATAATGCGTGAGCAGCATGGATATGAACTCGTTTTACTGGAAGGCTATCGTAGCCCGCAGCGTCAGAATTCTTTAGCCAGCAATAAAAATACGACTTTGGCACGGGGTTATCAGAGTTATCACCAATTTGGATTGGCGGCGGATGTCGCATTTAAGCGGGATGGAAAAGTCATTATTTCTGAACGAGATCCATGGGCGATGCGTGGCTATCAGCTCTATGGTGAAGTTGCAGAATCTGTAGGTTTAACTTGGGGCGGGCGTTGGAAGTCGATCCAAGACTATGGCCATACTGAATATCGAATGCCGAATTTAAAGAAAACTGCGGAAATGGCTGAAAAGCTGACCTCTGAAGGACAACTTTCAGCTGCAAATTTGAGTTAATCAGGTTGAAGGCTGACTCAAATATTGAGTAATGATTTGCAGAACTTGCGCAGTTTTCTCTGCATGTAACCAGTGTCCAGCATCTGCAACCGTCTGAATCTGGGCTTGAGAAAACTGCGATTGGATAGCTTCTAGATATTCTGGCTTTTTTACATATGGTGAGTTTCCACCACGTATAAATAATGCAGGCTTATGCCATGTTTCTATATTTTCCCATGACAGAATTTGGGCATAGTTCTGATACAGTGCATCTACATTAAACAACCACTTCCCTTTGCTAAAAGATTTCAAGAGAAACTGAATCACCATTTCTTCTTTGATATATTCACGCATGATTTCTATGGCTTGTTGACGTGTTTCAATATCTGCTTTTTGTACTGCAATGAGCGCTTTAAAAATTTGCTCATGATGATTTTCTTTATAAGCAATAGGCGTAATATCCAATACCACCAGTTGATCTAGTCGATCTCCTGCGAGTTCGGTCACTTTCATCACCAGCTTCCCCCCCATCGAATGCCCGATCAAAGAAAAGTGCTCGATATTGAGTTCATTTAAAGTTTCAATTAGATCAGCTGCCGTGACTTTATAATTCATCACATTGGAATGTGCAGATAGTCCATGATTACGTACATCTACCTGTAATACATGGTGGCTTGAATAAAACTCCCGAGCCAACATCCCTAAATTACTTAAACTGCCAAATAAACCGTGAACAAAGACCAGTGTTTTTGCAGCTGACTGCTCATTTTGATGAAATTGATGATTTAGGATCATATGAAACTTACTTTATTTGATTTCTATAGATATTGAATTTTTAATGGGAATAAATCAAATGACTTTTTAGATTAAGTTCAATTATGCTTAGGCTATTTTGAGTGAAATACTTACTTAGGCTAAATTTAAAGGCATGATGTACATGCCTGTTTAAGATCAGATTTTAAGCAAGTGAAAAGATGCCGAATGCTTTAAGTCTTGCTACTTTTCTGTTTTAAAAATAATTCAGCGGAATTTTTAAGTAAGAAATACCATTGTCTTCTGGTTGAGGGAACTTGCCTGCAAACATATTGATTTGAATTGCGGGTAATATCAATTTTGGCATGCTTAACGTTGCATCACGGCGGTTTCGCATCTCGACAAAATCAACTTTTTCCGTTGTAGTATTGATATGAATGTTTTCATGCTTTTGCGAATAAACCGACGTTTCATATTGGTATTGATCACGACTTTCGGGTAAGTAGTCATGGCATAAAAACATCCTCGTTTGATCTGGCAATGTATACAAAGTCTTCACCGAGTCAAATAAAACCGCCGCACTCCCCTTTGGAAAATCACAACGTGCCGTCCCATAGTCAGGCATAAACAACGTGTCCCCCACGAAAACAGTATCACCAATGACATAACTGAGACACGCTGGTGTATGCCCTGGTGTCGGAATATTATAAGCTTCTATGTTGCCTATCAAAAATATCTCATGATCTGCAAAAAGATAATCAAATGACTGGGTGGCATTTAAACTCTTAATATCTAAATGATAAATCTCACCAAAAGTTTGTTGTACGATCTCAATTTTATGACTAATCGCAATTTTTCCACCTAGCTTTTGCTTTAAGTACTGTGCAGCACTTAAATGATCTGCATGAACATGTGTTTCTAAAATCCAGTCTATGCTTAGGCTATTTTCCTGAATATAAGCAATGATTAAATCAGCTTGCTCTGTTTTGGTCGTTGCCGATGCTGCATCATAATCCAACACACTATCAATCACGGCGCAGCGCTGAGTTTCTGGATCGCTCACTACATAACTAAACGTATTGGTCTGTGTATCAAAAAATGCTTTTACTTGCGCGGTTTGCTTCATGGCATTTTCTCCATTACTTTACGATGTAGCAGTACACCGACAAACATCGCAATTATAAAATAGATCGCTTGATAATAACCCAACCCAATCAAAGTAAAACTCGGCGCAGGACAAATTCCCGCAATTCCCCAGCCTATACCAAATAGCAGACTCCCCAAGATCAGTTTTCTGTCAATTTTCGTATTTTTAGGAAGTTGCATGGTTTCACCATAAAAGGTTTGTGGATGTGGCTGACGTACAGCTTTTTGAAAAGGAATAAATGCAACTGCAATCGCACCCATCATCACAAAAGCTAAACTGGCATCCCACTGCCCAAAAATATCTAAAAAGCCAATCACTTTCGCAGGATTCGACATTCCTGAAAGCATGAGACCGATTGAAAATAATCCACCCCAAATGAACGCCCAAACATTTCTCATTTTAGATTGCTCCAAGCATATGACGGACGACATACACAGTGATAAAGCCTGCGAAAATAAAACTAATCGTAGCGATGATTGAACGTTTGGATAAGCGACTGATACCACAAATACCATGCCCACTGGTACAACCAGATCCTAAGCGAGTTCCAAAGCCGACCAATACGCCCGCAATAATTAACATGAAAGGTGTAGCTTCAATATAGATCTCTGGCTGAACAAAAGCGGCATATATAAACGGAACAATGAACAGGCCCAATAAAAACCACAGTGCAGGCGTATTTATAATCCCTTTTAAGTTTAAAACTTGTGAGACCAGACCACTAATTCCCGCAATCCGCCCATTGGTATATAAATATCCAACGACGGAGATGCCGAGTAATATTCCACCTATAAAAGACCACGCAAAATCATGCATTGGTAAGCACCTTAAGACAATATACGTTTTTATAATATATTTAATTAAAAAATAATCAAGCCCCCTTTGTATCTATCGATGCTATGCACGTCTATGACCACTGTCTACGGGGTCTTTCATCTAGCTTTAGATATTTGAATGGCACTACCCGTCCGTTCTCGAAGCTTTTAGTCTTTTAGATAACACCTTAAAGCATTTCTTTTACATAGTTATTCTTCACAATAACGTAAAAAGCTTGAGTATATCCCCGAGAGATTTTGTATTCAGCTCTTTTTTAGATTAGAAATACTTAACTTATCTCGTTTTATTTCATAATAGTTTTCATTTAAAGAAACTGAATAGAGTTAGAGGTACATCTCTACATCATGATCATTATTCTCAGTTTATGAAACACATTTACGACTTTTGAATATTTTTTTATGCGGGCAGACACATGAAAAAGGATAAAATAATCTGCTCTTTTTCTGAGCAGTTTATTGGAATTCTGATAATACGCGCTCTGCAAACCATATTGGGAGCTTAGACACGGCGGCATTCATTTTTAAGGTTTCAGCTGCTTCTATTTCTGCAAGAAAAGACGCTTGTATACCGTCAGAAGAGTTATCAAACAAGTAGGCTCGATCACAGCACTCTATGGCTTGCATGAGCAGATCCATACTACGGTAGTAACGTTCAATAATTTTCTGCTCAGGAACAGGATGACCACCCACACTGACACGATACTTGACTCGGGCAATATTGATTTGTGGGTCTACTGTTGAAACATAATATAGATAGGTTTTATAGCCCTGACGTTTCGCTTCTCGGAGAAACTCAACTTTAGAGATATGTGACATGACCGTCTCAAAAGTAAAACTGACTTTTAAGCGCAGAAACTCAAGCCGGATATAGTCAATAATGCGTGCACATAGATAAGAATCAATTTCTTCGGTTTTAAACTCGATCTTCCATTCATCTAGCACAATTGGTTCATGCGCAAGTAAGGCCACGAACTGTCCCGCTTGAGGACGCTTCTTACTTTTTAGAAAAGTGACCAACTCTGAAGCTTTTAAGGAAGGATGATAATGCAATAAATCAATGCGTTGACTCTGTCTTAAGTTTTGTTCCAGTTCATCTGCATTTAAATATGCCCCAATATGTTGGGGCAAGAGGTAATCTTTAACAGTGCTTTTACCAGAACCATTCGGCCCTGCAAACATTCTTATTCTAGGTTGTCGAGGTGGCATATCAATCTATACGGTTGCGTGTTTCTTTTTACGTGTCAGTGTCGGTAAAACGCCTACATCGACATAAGCATGACTTAAGTCTTGTAAAACAGTTTCATTGCCATGAATATCGCGTTCAACCAACTGCTCTGCTTTTGCATAAACTACAGATGAACGAGTGGTTGCTTTTTGAAAAGCATCATGAAAAGCATGAATGGCAAGTTTAGGAATCATATCATCCTCATATTTGCCTACTTTAATGTCGGTATAAGCTGCCATACACCAACTCCTACTCAAACGATGGTTGATTTTTATTTATCTTAACACAATCGAGGACATTGTCTATTTATACAGCATCCTGAAACAATAAATTAGATCTTAATATCTACACTAATTTCATACTGTTTTATTGGGTTACTTTACTTTTTAATCGTTTCGTATCTTCAACTTTTAAAGTTTTAGCCGTTGGGCAGAAGGCACTTTCATTCATCCCTGCATCGGTCAGGCTTTTTTCTTGCTGATCAAGATAACGGTTGGCTACCATCAGCATCACTGAAGCGGTACTTAACTCAATATTGGCTTTAGATAGCGCAGCAATTTGATGATATGCATCCATACGCTGACAAAATGCGGTTTTCATCTCTGTTGCTGTCGCTGGATTATCTTTTGCATCTAAAACAGTTTTAGTTGAATTCACAGTTGCTGTATATTCAGCCATCTTCTGATCATACTGCGCCTGAGTTAGCTTCGTTGTTTCTGCATAACTAAGGGTTGATAGAAATGATGATAAAAATAACGAAAGGCTAAGCAACGTCCATGTTTGTTTTTTCATGTATTAAGACTCATCGCCTTCTTTCCATACGTCTTCATAGTCATCGCCATCAATCATAAAACGATAACCTTCACTTAAAGCCAAATATGGAAGTACATCAGGCAAGATATCTTGTAATTCACGTACAGTCATGGTTGTAAAAAAGTCTTGGCCCTCACCCAATTCACCACCATAAATAAACCAAGCGACATTCTCTTCAGTTTCTGGCTTTTTACGTAAACCAACAATGGGCTCTTGATTTAAAGTCTGCACAGCAACAGCAACGACATCATCACCTTTTACTTCAACATAAGCCGAGTCAAATTCTTCACACAGTAGTTTTTGTTCTGCAATCAATTCATTCAATGCAGATTGTTGTGACTTTTGTGCCATGCGATGCTGCCCCTTTTGAGCGTCAATCTATCGATAGCGCATTTTAAAACATATTTAGGTCAAAGGCTGTTTTTATTTAAACAAATAGCACACAGGTGAACACTCAATATCACTACAAATTTGGCATTTATTTTGCTTAACAGTATTACGTTTTATAAAAAAAGTAATATCGGGGCTAAGCAACTATGGGTTATGTCGCACGAGAACTCAGTCCTCAAAGCAAAGTATTGCTGGGCTTTGGATCATTTCTAATACCAATCCTCATTTGGTGTGCTGTGAGTTATTTGCCCTTTATTTGGCACCCTCAGGTACAAATCACCAACTCTGGCAGTGTCTCTTTTTTACAAATCGGTAGCCGTGTAGACAAAAGTGTGTTCTATACCGAAGCGCAAAATGCCGTCAATACAGGCACTGAACCGCCACAAGGTAATTTGGTCAATCCCATTTATTTACCAGCACCTCATCAAGTTGCGACAGCCTTAGTGACGGCATTTACCACACCACCAGCTCAAGCCGATGCACCATGGTTTCATCAAAGTCTTTGGCACAGTATCAAAATTGTATTCAGTGCTTTCTTTATTGCATCACTCGTTGGTATTCCATTGGGGATTTTATGTGGTTTTTCCAACAAAATTTCCCAGCTCACGGAACCTTTTGTTGAATTCTTTCGCTACCTACCTGCGCCTGCCTTTGGTGCACTGGCTGTTGCCATATTAGGCATTAATGATGCACCAAAGATTGCCATCATCGTAATTGGGACGCTGTTTCAGCAAATTCTGATTATTGCCAATACTACGCGTATGGTGGACCGCGGGCTGATTGAAGCGGGTTATACCCTAGGGACGAATACAGCAAAAAGTCTGTTTCACGTGGTCATTCCAGCGGCGTTACCCGATATTTACCGTGATTTACGTGTTTTGCTGGGCTGGGCTTGGACCTACTTGATTGTCTCTGAATTGATTGGCACCACCACAGGGATCACTTGGTTTATTACCCAACAAGCACGCTACCAGAACTTTGACAATGTCTATGCTGCGATTTTGATTATTGGCGTGATCGGCTTGGTCTGTGATGTGATTTTAATGAAACTCGGACAACATCTGTTTAAATGGAAAGCGGGAGCAAAATAATGATAACTACAGATATAAAAGCAACGGAGTTCAATTCTCGTCAATATTTTGATCACATTTATCAACGTCCTGTCATTTTAGAGGCCAAACAACTTAGTCAAGTTTTTCAGCATGGTAAAAACTCACGCACGATTTTAAATCAGCTCGATTTGAAAATTCATAAGCGGGAGTTTATTTGTGTGATTGGCCCATCTGGTTGTGGAAAATCGACCTTTAGTCGTGTTGTTGCGGGTCTAGACCCTTATAGCAGTGGTGAGTTGCTAGTAGATGGACAACCCATTTTAGGCCCTAGTCCAGAGCGAGGCATGGTGTTTCAAGGCTATACCTTATTTCCTTGGAAATCGGTTAAAGAAAATGTGATGTTTGGTCCACTGATGAAAGGTGCAAGTCATGCCTCAGCCGAAGCGGCTGCACGAGAGTGGATCAATATTATTGGCTTAGAGAAGTATGAAAACCAATATCCACATCAACTGTCTGGCGGGATGAAGCAACGTGTTGCGATTGCTCGTGCTTTAGTCAATGAACCGAAAATTTTACTGATGGATGAACCTTTCGGTGCGCTTGACCCGCATACCCGTCAGAAAATGCAAAAACACCTAATGGACCTATGGCAAAACATTGATATCACCATCATCTTTGTAACCCATGATATGGATGAGGCTATTTTACTGGCTGATCGTATCGTCGCGCTTAAAGCCAATCCTGGGGAAATTAAAGAAATCATTGAAGTGAATTTACCCCGTCCACGAAACACTGAACTGATGTCCAGCCCTGCCTTTAAGCAACTTCGAGAGCGAGTCGATTTCTTAGTACATACACAAGAAGAAGAACTTGATCCAGCACTGGAAGATTTACCCAAAATTCCACGTATGACCCAAGTTAGTACGCATAAATAATTCATTGATCTAGCCTGAGGGACGACCCTTAGGCTTTATGCACTGTTGGACGGCCAACACGAGGATTTTACCATGCAAGATAAATATGTCCTTCCACTGGTGGATATCAGCCTTTTAAATAGCCCAAATCTAGATGATCGTATGCAAGTTGCTCAAGCGCTTGATCAGGCTTGTAAAGAAGTTGGTTTTCTCTACCTCAAAGGTGATCAATTTCAACCTGCATTATTTGCACAGTTATGTGACATCGCAGAACACTATTTTGCCCAAGATGACGCACTCAAAATGCAAAACTATATTGGCAAATCGGTCAACCATAGTGGCTATGTACCGATAGGTGAAGAAAGGCTTTCAAGTAACAGCTACGATTTAAAAGAATCTTATGATGTAAATTATGACTATCAAGGTTCTACATTAAATTATCCCTTACTAGGCCCGACGCAATGGCCAGATGATCCTGCATTTAAACGCCATATCTCACAGTACTATCAGCACTTAAAAGCAATTGGTCATCAACTGTTTCGTTGTTTTGCGCTGGCTTTAGAGCAAAAAGAAGACTTTTTTGATGTGCATATTCAACATGCACCTAGCCAGTTACGCCTCATTCACTATCCATATAACCCTCAAGCGACAGATGCAGAAGGCATCGGGGCGCATACCGACTATGAGTGCTTTACTTTATTACTGCCGACAGCACCCGGTTTACAAGTCCTCACTAAGCAAGGTGAGTGGATTGATATTCCCTTACTTGAAAATACCTTGGTGATGAATATTGGTGACATGATGGAAATATTGTCCAATGGCAAATATTTAGCCACCAAACATCGGGTCAAAAAAGTCCAACAAGAACGCTACTCCTTCCCTTTATTTTTTTCTTGTGACTATGACTATGTCATCCAACCGATTAATACAAATGAACCACCTAAATATGCGCCACTGGCAGGTGGAGAACATTTGTTTAATCAAACGGCTCAAACCTTTCATTATTTAAAACAACGTGTAGCCAGTGGTGAGTTGGTCTTAAAGAATGCCGTTCCGCTTTATTCTTTTGGTCTGACTGAGTCAAACATGGAGTACACCCCATGAATTTATTTGAAACTTTAAGTCAATTAAAACCTATCACAGCTGCTTCAGGCAATGTACCAACCTATTTAATGGGCGCATTTCGGCGTAAGAGTATTAGCTTTTACAATGGTCTGACAGATGAAAATACGATTGTGTATTGGTTTCAGTCCAAGAGTTTCACCATTGACCTACGTCTTAAATCAGTAACAGATACACCTATCGTAGAGCGTCAAGCATGGGTCGGTTATACGCATTGGGATGCACAAAATGCATCACTGTCATGGGAGCTAAGTAGTAATTATCAGAACCATACCCAATGGCCTGAGCCTGCAACCCTGCATACCATTGGTAATTGTATTTTGGAGTTTTCACCAAGTAATGCGTATGTTGAAGACTGGCGTCAACAAGCCAGTATGGGTTTATTTTTAGGACTACGCTTAGTCAAAGCCGTACATGTTGCCACGCAGCAAGAAATTTCGCTCGATGGCGCTCTCATCATCTGCGGTGAGCATATGGCATATGCACAGTCACGTTTACCCCATATTCAACAGAATGTAGATTCATTAGGGGTTCTTTCTTATGTGGAGCAAAGTCCTTCTGACTTAAATCAAATTGAAAGCTATGAAGTATCGGTTTCAACTCAGGATCAGCTCATTCAATATTCAAGCTGCACTCAAGCGACTCAACGACAACTCATTCTAGATGGTTTTGAAGTCGTTGATGCTGAAACCCTTATACAGCGTAAATTGATCGGTGGAGAAGCGTATCAGTTGGTGTTTGTCGTGGATGTGTATGAACCTGAATACACTTTTCAAAATGTAACACCTACTACGGCGGACAGTCAGTATTGGCTGAAACAAGAACAACATCACCTCATGCATCATGCAACTGTGGTTGCGTAAGGGAGCTTTAATAAGCTATGGATTTTCTCTATTTATTGATCGCCGTGATTGCAGAAGTCCTCGCGACTTCTGCATTAAAAGCGACCAATGGTTTCACTGCACCTTTACCTGTCGTTTTAACTATTATTGGTTATGCAATTGCGCTGTTTTTCTTAGGTCTAACGTTTAGATCCATCCCTATGGGGCTAGCTTACGCACTGTGGTCAGGTGCAGGCATTATTCTTATTTCTACAGTCGGTTGGATTTACTTTAAACAGCAGCTCGACTTTGCGGCGGTTGTTGGTTTAAGTTTTATGATTATCGGCATCGTGATTATTCATATGTTTTCTAAAAGTACGCATTTATAAATACACACCTTAAAACATGCTCTTTATTTAACATTAGACCTTTCTTTGTTTTTAAACACACTCATACAAAAAAGCCCAAGTTAACTTGGGCTTTTAGTTTCTACGAAGTCCTATTTTAACTCTTCAACCAAAGCTGGATAAATTGCACCATCAACATCCATTTCTGTTTTATAAATGCCATTTTCAACGTTGAATTTGTTTACGTGGTAGCTTGAGCCATAAATCGAGTCAAAACCTGAACCTTTCTTAAAGACGGTTTTATTGGCTGCCAAATCGAGTAAGTGCGTCCCGCCAATAAATTGTTCATATTGTTTCGGATCGACGCCAACACGGTTAGACATAATTTTCACGGCGTCTTCATGTGTTGCAGGGTCATTAATATATTTGACTGTTTTATCCCACACTTGGATCATCTTTTTCCAATCTTCTTTATTGGCAGAAAGATGGCTCATATTCACGGTCAGCGTGTCATAAATTAAACCAGGCTTATCTTTAGAACTATAAATAATTTTAGACCCTGCAACAGACTTCAACGCTTGATTGGCTACAGGTTGCCAGACCGCAATTGCAGCAATATCTGGACTGGCAAAAACTTGTGGAAGCTCATTGGTCATAGAATTGACCAATTTAATGTCACTGGTCTTAATTTTTGCATCTGTCAGTGCTGTACTTAGCAATAGATGGTCAACCAAGCCTTTTTCAGTAGCAATACTTTTGCCTTTTAAATCAGCAATGCTGTTAATTCCATCTTTTGCGATAATCACGTCATTACCTGCGGAATAGTCTGTCGCCATAATCATGACACCTTGAGTGCCCCCAGAGGCTGTGACTAGATTATCTCCATTGGTCACCAGTACTGCATCTAGCTGATTGGCTGCAAAAGCAGAAAGTGATGATGAATAATCAAACCATTTAAATTCAACATTCAACCCTGCTTCTTTGAGCCAACCTTTTTCAATTGCCACTTGCCATGCAACAAAACCCGGCCAATCACTATAGCCAATCGTGATGGTTTTGGTGTCTGTGCTCTCAGATGCACTGTCTTTTGTTTCAGGAATTTTGGCAGTGTTATCACAACCTGCCAATAAAATAGTCGAAACAATAGATGCTGATAAGAACGCTTTTTTAATCATGATGCAATTTTCCCGATGCTGTAAATGTTTAAACTTGCTATGTATGGAGTGAGTCATTGAGGGCGGTGAACATGGTCACGATTTCAACGCTCTCTGTTTTTCATTTTGTGGAATCGGCGGCATCACCGCATCCATCAGCTCCAAATGCCCTTTGATCACACCTTTCAAAGCAATGAATTGCTGGCTCAGCGCTTTTAACTCTGTAGTTAAGCCTTGCAAAATCATCACTTCTAGAATTTTTTGCTCATCTAACTGAATATGCAGTGAACTGACCACTTGCTCTAAAAATTGTTGCTGTAAGTCCAGCAATTGGACCCTAAGTGGCGTGACACTGGCATCATAGAGCAAGGTAAATGTCCCCACCATCACGGCGTTACGTTGCTCCTGATCCGCAATCAAATGTTTATTGATCATGTCGACAATCGCTTGAGAACGGCTTTCATAGTGCTGATCAACAATTTTCTGATCCAATGCATCGACAGTTAATTCAGGCACAGTGATGCTGATCCGTGCCAATTTATGTTTCGGCACGTGCTTATCCTTTTTCGGATGGATCTTGCTTGATATAAATGCCCGCTCTAGCACTTAAGATGGCAACCACAAACTGTTTAAATACGGTGAAGAATGCATTTAAGTCATCTTTGAATTGTTTAGACATTTGCTGCTCCTTTCGGTATTACCAAAAAAGGTTTTTGTAATACCTAGAACTAAGCAGAATACATGCCAATTTTTTTGATTAGACTGACAGCAATAGCGCATTAAAAAGTTTATTTTTTGTGCAAAAAATATTTATATTTTTAAAATTGATACATCAAAGTGCATTTCGGGCCTATTCAGCTGGACTTTTCATCCGCCAAAAGCCGAACGTTCACATCCCTATAGGTAAAACACCTTATGGACATGAGCTCTTATGTCCTCGCAATTTTTAGTTTTCTCTGACTTATACGCAAAAAAAATCGCCAGATGGCGATTTTTTCTTTTATTGATAAACTTTTTGGAACTCACCCAAAATTGGAGCTGAGGCGCCATCTTTATACACATATCGAGAGATAATACCTTGATCTGTATAAATATTCATTTTGATCGAATTTGTACCTTTTAAGCTACTCATCAAATTTACAGGCGCTAAAATATAATTGGTCGAACGGTTAGTGCCTAAAACATGATCATGCTCGGTTGGCCCAGTGACAGCAAAAGTTTGGCTTTTTTGTCCATTGGTAAACACGACCTTTTGAATATCGTATTTATTGTAAGTACTGCTCAAATGCATTTTTAACTTAAGCAGCTCTTTGTTGGATTCATTCCAGCTCACAGTGACCACTGGACAAAGCTCATTCTGCGCACAAATGAGTAAACCTGTGGTCCCCACATTTTGACGACTCGGGTCTGTAGAGGTTGTTGCACAACCTGAAAGCAACATCGCCCCCAAACTCATGAGTAGCCATTTTTTTGGCGATACGTTCGTTATCATTATATTTACTCCCAGAAACTTAAAAGGCTTTGAAATTCTAAAATGAAGCTTTGATTTTTCCCAGTCCCTATTTTGACGAATCTGCACCTAAATCAAGCTTTTTCGTTCATTCAGGATATAAATTTTGAAATTTGTATCTCTTTATACAAATATGAAAGAAAAGAACCTGCTGAAAAGCTCGCTACTAACCAAGCACATGTATTCTTTCTAATATGCTCTCAATGAATACTCAACTTTGCAAGCCTATCAAAACAGATGACAGAACATGACGAAGGGAACCGACATCCTTTATACTGGTTCTAAAAGCTCACCAAAGACACAGCCGCCGATGAAATTCTTTAGTTGCGCATCCTGTCAAAACCAAGTCTTTTTTGCCAACTCACAATGTGTGAGCTGCCAAACTACACTCGGTTATATTGCATCGGAAAAAGATATGGGGAGCTTTGAACAGCATAGCCCTGTTCTTTGGTTAGCGCTAAATGAAAAATACCAGACGAAGCGCTATAAGCCTTGTTATAACTATCAGCATCATCAAGTCTGTAATTGGGTTATTCCCGCAGAGAGCAACGACATCTACTGTGAGTCTTGTGTACTCACATATACCATTCCTACTCTCGACAACCCTGATCATATCGTCTATTGGTCACGGCTCGAACATGCTAAACGGCGTTTTCTGTATTTAATGCAACGCCTGAATATTATGCCAAGGCCCAAATATAACGATGATGATCGCTACGGACTCCGTTTTAATTTTCTCATGCCTGAACCAGAGCACCCTGTGCTGACAGGACATGCTAATGGTGTCATTACACTCAATGCTAGTGAAGCAGATGTCATCTATAGAGAAACGACCCGTATTAAAATGGGTGAAAACTACCGTACGCTTTTGGGGCATTTCCGTCATGAAAGTGGTCATTATTATTTTGACCTCATTAAATCGCTACATCCTGAGCTGGTCGACGAGTTTCGTCAGTATTTTGGAGATGAGCGTCAAGATTATAACGCAGCACTACAACGCCACTATGAAGATGGCGCACCGCAAAACTGGGACAAGTTTTATGTCAGCCCTTATGCCAGCACACACCCTTGGGAAGACTGGGCAGAAACGTGGGCACACTATTTACACATGATGGACACATTGGAAACCGCTTACTATGCAGGTTTAATCGTGCGCAATAATCGAAAAGATACGCATGACTTAAGCTTTTATGAAAATCCAATCGGCGCTCAAAATTTTGATTTACTCCTCAAACAATGGATGACACTGACTTTTAACTTAAATGCGTTAAATCGCAGTATGGGTTTAGAAGATGCTTATCCATTTACGCTATCAGGGCCAGTTCTCGATAAATTACGATTTATACATAAACATGTTTTGGGCAAAGCCTTTGCTCGCCAAATTGCTTGAGCTGAATAT
The DNA here is from genome assembly GCF_001592855.1 of Acinetobacter sp. BMW17. NCBI lineage: Bacteria > Pseudomonadati > Pseudomonadota > Gammaproteobacteria > Moraxellales > Moraxellaceae > Acinetobacter > Acinetobacter sp. BMW17. The sequence continues at coordinate 19,394 of NZ_LSOD01000046.1, read as the reverse complement.
AAGCGTTGTTAAGTTATGTCTAGGGACACAAAAGATCGGACCGAATTTGGATGTAACTCGTTAGAAATTATCTTAAAATGAAAGACATCTTTAGCCTATATAGATAACGTCCGTGCTAAAAACTATGCTTTTAACGAGACATCATACTTTCACGCGACCAATCATTTTAGGGCTAACGATTGTTTTACTGCCGGCCTGCCAGTTGGTCAAAGTTAAAGAAAAAAATATCCATCAGGCTATTCGTAGCAAGTCCGAAAATATCTTAACCCACGACCAATTGAGTGCGGAAACCACCAGCTTACTCAAATTACTCAGCCTGACGCCACAGCAATGCACCGCTGAATTTGAAACATGTTTGCAACGCTTAAACACACAAACGGATATTGCAGTAGATGAGCGTTATGCCGCTTTAAGTGAACTGTATTTGGCTCAAGCTTTAGAGCTCTCAAAACAACGCAACTGTACCCACGCACAGCCACATAGTGAAAATAATCACTGCTTAGAACAGAGCCTTAATGCCTTCGACCAAAGTTTACGCTATAGCTATGTGTATTTATTTAAAATGCAAGAAAGCCCAAGTACCCGTGTTTTTGATCAAAGACAAATGCATGTCCGCACTTTTTACAATGTCGCTTTGTCGCGTTTAATTACCACGGCGTACCATATACAGCCTTTTCATCAAGTTCCCGCGCAACTCAACGTCCAACAACGTCAATATATTGTAAATTTAGAACACTATCCTGAACTGAAAAGTAAAACCATTGACCGAATTCAATCCAGTTATAATTTAAACTTCTCGGGTTTTTATCAAGTCAACCGTCAAGATGGTCTGGGCGCAGAGTTCGTGGTTGTGGCTGAAGCGGATCCTATTCATAAAAATGATTTTATCCTTGACCCGATATCGTTTTATCAAAATCAAACCAATCCCAATATCCATCCTGCACGCTATTTGTCCGTAACCGCAGCGGCACAGCCATTAAACCCTGAAAGCAGCATTGAAGATGTGCTTAATGGCAAAGCCATTTTTGAGATTGAGCTATTTAATCCTTATACGCAAAAGTATGTAGACATACATCAACAAAAATACATTCTCACGGCGAATTATTCTGTGCCTTTTGCCTACTGGCTGGCAGAAAATAAACTGGGCTCTACAGGCTACTTAACCTTGCTCGATAAAACTGAGCGATTGCGTATGCCACATGTCTATATGCTTGAACCCTACCAACCGAATAAAAAAGTGATTGTACTTATTCATGGTCTCGCCAGCAGCCCTGAAACTTGGGTCAATCTGACCAATAACATTTTGGGGGATAAAGTTTTACGAGAAAACTTTCAGGTATGGCAAGTGTTTTATTCAACCAATATGCCGATTGTTGAAAGCCGCTATCAGATTCATGCACTACTTAAACAAGCCTTTGCACAAGTTCAACCTAACTCTCGCTCAGCCAGTAACGCCGTGCTGATTGGACATAGTATGGGCGGCGTTATTAGTCGCTTACTGATTAGTGAGCACGATATTTCTGAGCAAGTGATTCCACTGTTAAACTATGAGCAATACAACCGATTACAACAATACCCCGTAATCAAAGAACGTTTTCAATTTCACTCTGATTTACCCATTGGACATGCAATTTTTATTGCCGCGCCTCACCGTGGCAGTGAACTGGCTGATCGCTGGTACATGGAATTGGTGAAGAAAATGGTGAAGTTGCCGATCACTTTCTTTAACCAAGTGGATATACAGCTCAATGGTAGCTCTAGCACCAAAGGCATGGTGCAATCAGGCCCAGATGACTTAAGTCCAAAGTCGCGCTTTATGGCTTTGACCAGTAACATCATGCCGGTATCCACAGTTCCTTATCATTCTATTATTGGCAATCACCGCCAGACCCATGACATACATGATATGAGCGATGGTATTGTGCCCTATTCCAGTTCACATTTAGAACAAGCAGTCTCTGAAAAAATTATTAAAGGCAACCATTCGGTGCATGAGGAAGCAGAAACATTATTAGAGTTGCGCCGTATTTTGAGGCTACATCTTGAGCAAACTCAGGCTCAATGATCAACAGTACTAAAAATGTTTACTACTTGGAGATTTTTATCCGAATACTCTAACCCAGCTAAATGAGCATCGAAAACTTGAAAAGCAGCAGTTTTAAGACCTAGTGCATGGAAAGGTTTTGATATACTTGCTTTATCTAAAAAATACATGCATTTATCTGCTCGGAAACATCATGCACATTAAAAATCAAGTTGTACTGGTCACAGGTGGCGCACGTGGTTTAGGTCTTGCGATTACACACGCCTTAATCAATGAGGGTGCTCGTGTAGTCGTGAACTATTTGAACAGCCAAGTAGCAGCGCAAACCTTAGTTCAGCAGTATCCAAAGCAGGTTTTTATCTACCAAGCTGATGTTACAGACAGTGCACAAGTCAAAAGTATGTTTGATGCAAGCTTTCAGCATTTTGGACAGCATATCAACGCCGTAGTTAATAATGCGCTGATTCAGTTCGAGTTTAATGGTGAGGCCCGCCCAAAAGTTCATGAGCTACGCTGGGAAACCATGCAACAACAATTTGAAGGTGCAGTTAAAGCTGCTTTGAATACTACCCAAGCGGCACTTGAAGGTATGAAACAAGGTCAGTTTGGGCGCATTGTAAACATCGGAACCAATCTGGTACAGAACCCTGTGGTGCCTTATCATGACTACACCACGGCGAAGGCAGCACTGTTGGCATTTACGCGTACCTCTGCACATGAACTTGGCCAATATGGCATTAATATCAATATGCTTTCTGGCGGTTTACTGCAAACCACTGATGCTAGCAAAAGTACACCCAATGAAGTTTTTGATTACATCGCGAGTGCAACACCACTGCGTCGTGTAGTTACACCTGAGGAATTTGCTTCAGCCATTTTAATGTTCTTATCGCCATATTCTTGTGCTGTGACAGGTCAAAACTTGATTGTGGATGGTGGTTTAGTCAAAGGCTAATGAGCTTTAATCCCTGAACTCTGAATAAGCATGATTTAAACAATCTATGTTTAAAATTCTCGAAGCTTCATCGACTTGAAGCTTTGTTTTAGGTTCAAGTCTTTTTAAGAATCTGCCCACCCAACCAAGGAACACAGTACGATGCTTTCTTTCCCCATTCGGCACCGACTGGCTGGTTTTTACTTTTTCTATTATTCCATTGTGGGCACCTTCATGCCGTTTTGGAGCCTGTATCTCGAAGATCAAGGCTTTAACTACAGTGAAATCGGTATCCTGTCATCAATTGCGATCATTACCCGTTTTTTTGCTCCTTTTATTTGGGGCTGGATTGCAGATAAATCAGGGAAACGGATGCTCTTGGTCAGAGTCGCAACGTGGATGGAAGCCTGTATTTGGTTCATGATTTTTATCATTCCAAACTCCTTTCAGGCGATCGCCCTGCTCATGCTGATCTTTAGCTTCTTCCAAAACGCCATTCTGGCTCAGTTTGAAGGCGTTACGCTATTTTGGCTCGCGGAACAACGCAGTGCGTTGTATGGAAAGGTTCGAAAATGGGGCTCTGTCGGTTTTATTGTCGGGGTTTTTGGTATCGGAGCCTTATTAGAAATTTTACCCATCTCTATGCTGCCAGTTTTATTGCTGTGTATTTCTTTTTTGGCCTTTATTTGGTCATTTAGCATCAAAGAACCGACCACTGCCCCCAATTCACAAGGGCAGCTCGAGCCATTGTTACCTATTTTAAAAAAACCCGTTGTAGCCGCATTTTTCAGTATCGAGTTTATTCTGCTTTTTTCACATGCGCCCTTTTATAGTTTTTATAGCAACTTCTTAAAACAAGCCGGTTACTCAACCACAGAAATTGGTTTTTTGTGGGCTGTCGGTGTCATGTCAGAAATCATTATGTTTGCCATTGCTCACATTTTTTTCAAACGTTTTTCATGGCGACTCATGGTGTCTATTTGTCTGATCCTCACGGCGCTACGCTGGTTTATGGTGGGTTCTTTTCCACAAATTTTCGCGATCCAGTTCTTCTCACAAACCATCCATGCCTTTAGCTTTGGCCTATTTCATCTCATCGCCATGCGTATCATTTTCCAAAACTTTAGTTTAGGACAACAAGGACGTGGTCAAGCCTTATATAGCACTATGTGGGGACTGGGTGTAGCGTCTGGAAGTATTCTTGCAGGACATTATTGGCACAGCCTGTCAGGCGAACATATTTTTATTCTGGCAGGTTGTGCTGTGCTACTGGGCTTAGGTTTTGTTAGGTACTTACCCAAAGAGGTTCAAGCTTAAAAAGCCCTCTTCTGATCTGTACGCATAAACTACAACAATTTAATTAATCAGCTTTCTAAACCTTGATTTCACTATATTTATGACACCATGGCTGGGCTTGTTCAAGCTGACTAGCCAACTGTAATAACAGATCTTCACGGGCAAAAGGTGCAATAAACTGTGAACCAAGCGGAAGATTATCAGCATTCCAATACAAAGGTACAGACATCGCGGGTAAGCCTGTGATATTGGCTAACTGGGTAAAAGGCACCCAACGCAAATTATCTTTCACAATTTTATCGACCAGTTTTCCTTGTGCCAGCAAATGTGCTTTGCCGACTTTTAGTAAGCTTTTTAAAATTGGTTTTTGCCATGATGGGGTAGAAATTTGCCCATTTTTGGGCGCGACTGAAGCTGTAGCAGGAGTCAGATAAAGATCATAATGATAAAAGAATTGGTTCATTTTGGTGACATACACTCCCCAATTATTCAGATTATGAATATATTCTAACGCAGTCGTTTTGGCACCAAAGGCAGCCAAAGCTAAAGAATCCAGCTCAAAGTCTCCTGCTTTGGTCGGAACGTGTTGCTTGATCTGCTCTAGCATATAAGAAAACTGACTAAACCACGTCGTGATAAAGTCTCTGGCCAAAGACATACCATCTATCTCAGGTTGTGCTTCGACCACTGTATGCCCTAAAGACTCCAACAAACGTGCGGTATGGTGTACAGCATCAATTGCATCTTTAGACACTGGGGTTCCAATAGGCGATTGAGTACTAAATGCAATTTTAAGTTTTTTTACAGGCTGCTGTAGACAGGCCAAATAGCTTTGGCTGGGTAGTTCAATTTTAAACAATGAGCTATGCTCTGCACCCTGCGTTGCATCTAACATGGCTGCACTGTCTCTTACACTTTTACTCAATACATGCTGTATCGCGGCGCCGTGCATTGCTTCACTCATGTCTGGGCCCCACGGCGTACGTCCACGACTTGGTTTTAAACCAAATAAACCGCAATACGATGCAGGAATTCGAATCGACCCGCCGCCATCGCCCGCACCCGCAATCGGAACAATTCCTGCGGCCACCGCAGAAGCGGAACCACCCGATGAACCACCACTGTTATGTTTTAAATTCCAAGGATTATGACAGGCTCCCCAAGCATCTGATTCTGTAATGCCCTTGATTCCAAACTCAGGAGTATTGGTACGGCCAAAAGTTAAAATGCCTGTGTTTTCCCAACGGTTTACAATTTCTGCATTATGTTCTGCAATATGGCTCGTACGTTTAAATGCTTGGCATCCATAAGAGGTTGGATAACCTGCATATTCTTGAAATAAATCTTTTACTAAAAATGGCACTCCAGCAAATGGGCCAGACAATGCATTTTGCGCTCTGTTCTTGGCATAATCATGCATCGGAATAATAATCGCATTTAAAGCAGGATTGGTTTGCTGACTACGCTCAATTGCAATTTGTAATAATTCAGCAGGATGGATTTGTTTTTGTGCAACCAACTCAGCCAAACCCAGCCCATCATAACGAAGGTATTCAGAAAAATTCATTTTTATCCAAGTATCTATAGTTTTTATTGTTTTATACTTTTACTAAATTTTAACCTATGAGGCAAGTTGTACTTGGTTGCGTCCTAAAGTTTTGGCTTGATATAACGCCCGATCAGCACGATTTAACAAGCTCTGTAGACTATTGTGAGTTGGTAAAACTTGATGCACCATACCAAGACTCACCGTCATACTCAAAACCGCATGCGCCACTTGGGTTTTTGAAGTAGCGACAGCACGACAGATACGTTCTGCGATGATTTGCGATTCAATTTCAGTGGTATTATTTAATACCACCACAAATTCTTCACCGCCCATACGCGCAAATAGATCCTGTTCACGCAAATTACTTTTAACCGTCGTGGCAAAGCTTTGTAGTAATACATCACCAATATAATGACCATATTGATCGTTCATTTTCTTGAAATGATCAATATCTAGCACAATGATACTCATCGATTTAACCAAATTTTCCTTCAATAAATTTTCAGTTTGAGTGAAGAAAAAACGGCGATTTCCCACATGAGTTAAGGGATCGTGGTTGGCCAGATAAAGTACTTCTTTATATAGATCATGACGATTACGACTCACAATACATAAAAGCAAAGGTGCAATCATCAACATGCACAGCCCTATACGCACCGAAATAGAAGTGGCCAAGAAGTTATCTGCTGTACGTGAAATATAATAAGTCGTTAAACTATGATACGTCACAAAACAAACCAAACTGTTAATGATACTCACATAAAATAAGTTGTAACTTAAAGCCGCCCAAATGAGCCCTGCTAGAGGGAAAAGTAAGGCACCAGGACCAAAGAACAGATGAGTACATGCCACAGAAATTAAAACTGAGAGTAAGGGTAAAACATCGACAAACTGGGTTTCACACTGTCTACGGTTATTCCAAAGATACTTTAATTTCTTCGCTGCAGGAAAGGTCAACATGAGGGGTAAAAGTGAAATACAATTGAGAACTTCCCCCGTCCACCAAATATAAAACTCAGCCCAAAGGTCTTGCGTGCTCATAAAGGTGTGTGGCATATACGGAACGACCGCAACGGCAAATATCGCGCTGGAAAAGCACCCAAGAAAAACACAAACCAAGAAAAGATAAAGAAAATTTAAGCCTTTGTTATATGCACGATAGTCAATTTGTAAATAATGGATAAAGAATAAAGACACGCCTACCGTCATAAAATTGGCGATTGTTAAAGCCAAAGTCAGCTCAAGATGATTCCCAGTGACTAAGTCTGCCGACATATAACCAATAAATGCGCCCAACCAGCCACCAACATTTCTGAGTCGCTTAAACCTTAAAAATAAGCCGATCAGTACGGCATTAGCTGGCCAAAAATAAGCGAAATATGCAATCGGTCGAGTGAATATCCCAAGCAAACAGCAGACAAAAATCACCGTAGCAACAATCAAAAATGCTCGGCCATGCTGTTTAAAATTCAACGAGACTTTTGTGAGCTTAACTGCGTACAAAATATTTCCTTATTTTTACATGAGTTATGATTAAACATCATGTTTTCTACTGTCTATTTGCTTGCGAAGGATGCATTAATGAAAAGTATTACAGATTGACAATATTTACTAAATAAACTCTATCGATTGTTCGTTATGGTTTCAATATAATTTTTTGATTTATATCCTGAATCTAGATATTTACGATTAAATGCTGATATCACTCTCACCCATTAAAAAAAGCCTCCACATCGGAAGGCTTTTTTTATCTCTGGACTTATTTTGCTTCAGACGCTGCCGCTGGTGCTGATGCATCTGCTTCTTCAGACTCTAAAGGTGCAGCATCAATCATCTCTGGACTAACTTCAATATTGGTCACTGGTGTCTCAGTTGCTGAACTTTCCACTGGTGTTTGTTCAGTCTCTTGTTTTTTGTCACTACACGCAGCAAGCGACAGCATTGTTGCAGAAGCTAAAACCACCAAAGCCATTTTCATGTTAATCATTATGCACCTTCACATTAGTCATCAATTGCTTGAAACAATACTACTTATTTTTGCTCAAGTTTAAAGTATTCGTTTGTGAGCAATCTTTTGAAATTAAGGCAGAATTATAACATCATTGCACAAAAATGATAAAAACAAGCTCAAAGCAAGCTTGTTTTTATCTATCCAAGAATGCACTCGAATTAAACAGGATACGCTGTCGCGACTTCCTGACTAATCATTGCTGCGGTTGCCGCAGATAGCGTCCAACCTAAGTGCCCATGTCCTGTATTAAAGAACACACGCTCTAACTTTCCACGGCGTACTACAGGCATCATATTCGGCATCATAGGACGAAGACCTGCCCAAGGGACCGCATGCTCTGTCGAAACTTTAAAGTTACGATTGGTCCAGTCAACCAGAGGTTGAATGCGGTCAGCACGGATATCACGGTTATAGCCATTAAACTCAGCAGTTCCAGCGACACGGAAACGATCTTTACCTAAACGTGAAGTTACAATTTTCGCACTTTCATCCAGCAAACTCACCCACGGCGCATTTTGCTGGCTTTCTTCGTCATTTAACATCACCGTAATCGAATATCCCTTTACAGGATAAACATTGACGCGTTCTTGGACCAATTCAGCCAATTGATAGCTACCCACCCCTGCACACACCACAACAGCATCGGCAGCCAACATTTCCACTTCATTTGGAAGCAGTTCAACATTCTCTGAACTTGGCTGTAACTTTACTTCAACACCTGAAGTTAAATGTTCGATATCTGTCACATCCATACCAAAACGATACTTCACACCTAACTTTTTGGTGACTTCCGCCAAACCTGTGGTGTACTTATGAATATCACCCGTCGCATCACCTTCACAATAGAATCCAGCATAATAGTCGCCGGTCAATGTCGGCTCAATTTGCTTAATTTCTTCGTTGGACACGCCAGAACGTTCAAGGCCACCTTTATTGAGTAAATCATTGACTCGAATGGCAACGTCATAATCTTGTTTATTATGATAAAAATGCAAAATACCACGTTTTTCTAAATTGAAATCGATTAACTCTTTATCCGCAATTTCGAACAAGCGTTGACGAGCCAATAAAGCCAAACGTACTGTTTCGTGGGTATTGGCCTCATAATGTTTAATATTGCCCAGAAATTCCATTAGCCATGCATATTTATGCACACTAAATGCAGGATTGAGCAATAAAGGGGCAGATTTTTGAGACATCCATTTCATGCCTTTCAGCACTGTCGATTTTTGGTTCCAAACTTCCGCATTACATGCAGACAGTTGTCCACCATTTGCAAAAGAAGTTTCCATCGCAGGAAATAAATGACGATCAACAACGGTCACTTGATAACCAAGTAAGCTTAATTCATATGCAGTTGTGACGCCTGTAATTCCAGCACCAATGACAACGACATGACACATAGACACCTCCTTTTTATTGTTTGATGTCAACCCCATCTGTCATGTGTACCTGAGAGCTTCGATCTAAAACATCCAATGACGTTTTAAACCATCCCCTTCGGTGAGTGATTGAACACTTCTCTCCAGAGTTTTTTCATTATTACAGTCCTTTTGCCTGAGAGTTTCCGGGGTCGTTGCTCCTTCGGCGAATGCAGAACATTTCTCTCCTGCAATAATGCTTATTATTCTATGAGCAATTTATATACCATGTAATCATCCGGTTGGAAACTGCTCTTAAAGTATTATCTTTCGTTTATTTTTATAACGCACAACCTCAGCTTAAGACAAACTTTGCACTATACTGGCTTACATGACTATCTTTTTGCTTCAAAAGAGGACACGTGCTGTCGGACATTAGCGCTATCCTAAGGTCATCTAAACATCTTTGAGCATGGGTACGGTCTATACTCTTCGGATGTCTCATTTTATTTTTTCTCAACCTTAAAAGAATGAATGAGTTGTTCTGCATTTTGATAAATTTCTTGCCAATGCGGTAGTAACTCACTGTGAAAGCTTATAGTGATATAACTCGTATTAAACCCATAATTGGGTTGATGTGTATTAAATTCACAACTTGTTGCACCAGTCTTAAAATAAAGACACTTAATGGTTAGGCTTACCCCTTTACCTTTACGCTCCTGCCAATACACCTTTTTTCCAACACCATCATCACTTTTTACCTCTATTTCGTAGAGTCCCAAATCTGAATTAAATGTTTTTGTTTCATCTATCCATACTTCACTCACCTCTTCTCCACCAGAAGACATTCCTTTCCTTAAGTATTGTTTTAAAATCAAAAACTCATTAAAAAAGTCTTTACTTCCCCACTCCTCTTTCCAAACTGAGCGTTGGCTTAATGCTATTTTGATATCATTTTTATACTCAGAACCTAGTCTAAATCCTTCACTCGACGTTGTCATTTCAGGCCATTTCACTTTCAAAGCAATACTTTGAATTTGATCATCACAGCCTTTAGCCTCGTGTTCTTTTTTAATATTTTTCCCCCAATAATTGACGCCTTGATAAGTCACTCTTCCATAATGTAAATACTGCTTATCAATGAGCATGTGCTGATCACCAAATTTTCCACAAGCATATAAGCGAGCTTTGACTTTTTCAGGGTCATGCATACTGTCGTAGCCATATATCAACAATGAAATAACCAAAACGGTGAGTAGTGATAAAAATATAATGGTGCCTCGTCTGACTGTGCTAATTTTTTTATTCATATGCCCCTTCTTTTTTCTTTTAAAAATTAACTCTCTAAATTTTCTTACTCAGTAAGACCAAATGAAGATTCATCAACGTTTGGCCTACTTTGGCACTTAATAGGTAAGATGCCGTTTTCTGAGTATCGTGATAACCATAACGTGCATAATATGCCAACAGCTCTTTTCTTACATTTAAGATTAGCTTTCATACGCAAATAAAAAAGTCAGACCGAAGTCTGACTTTAATGTGTACTCTCTTAAATATAAAGAGAATTTTCTAGTATTCAATCGGTGCAAATGGTGCAACGACGTCTGCATTTTGAGCACGATGACGCATAAAGTGATCCATTAAAACAATCGCAAGCATTGCTTCTGCAATCGGAGCCGCACGCACACCCACACAAGGGTCATGACGACCTTTGGTTAATACGTCAGTATCTTTACGATTAATATTGATCGTTTTACCTGGTGTGGTAATAGATGCTGTTGGTTTCAACGCAATTGCAACACGAATAGTTTGACCACTCGAAATACCGCCTAAGATACCCCCTGCATGGTTCGCAAGGAAGCCATCAGTGGTTAACTCATCACGGCTTTCATGTCCAAACTGACCCGCAACGGCAAAACCATCCCCAATCTCAATCCCTTTGACCGCGTTAATAGACATCATGGCATGGGCAATGTCAGCATCTAGACGGTCAAAAACAGGCTCACCCCAACCTACAGGCACTTTTTCAGCCAAAATTTCAAGCTTTGCACCGCAACTGGTACCTTGTTCACGCAATGAAGTCACAAGTGCTTCAAAACGCGGTACGGCATCGACATCGCCACAGAAAAATGGATTATTAGGTACTTCATTCCAATCCAATTTTTCCGCAACTTCAGTTCCAATTTGGGTCACATGACCACGAATTAAAATACCAAACTTTTCAGCCAAGTATTTTTTCGCAATTGCACCCGCAGCCACACGCATAGCCGTTTCACGCGCACTTGAACGACCACCGCCACGATAATCGCGAAAACCGTACTTTTGTGTATAAGTATAGTCTGCATGCCCTGGGCGAAAAGTCTGTGCAATATTGCCGTAGTCTTTCGATTTTTGGTCGGTATTACGAATGAGTAAACCAATTGAAGTTCCAGTCGTTTTACCTTCAAACACACCTGAAATGATTTCAACTTCATCAGGTTCTTTGCGCTGTGTCGCAAATTTAGATGTGCCTGGCTTACGACGGTCTAAATCTTTTTGTAAATCGTCTGCTGTAAGCTCGAGGCCCGGTGGAACACCATCCACAATCGCCATTAAGCCTACACCATGAGATTCACCACAAGTCGTTACACGGAAGAGTTGCCCTATACTATTACCTGCCATGTCTAACGACTCCTTTTATGCTTGAACAGATTGAATGAATAAATCACGGAATTGACGGCATTGAGCCGCAGTCAATGCAAAGATTCCTGTACCGCCTTTTTGGAACTGTAACCAGTAAAAATCAACAGTATTAAAGTTTTGGCGCATTGCCCATTCAGAATTACCCACTTCAATCACGATGAGACCATCTTCAGTTAAGTAATCCGGCGCTTGAGCTAACATTTTACGAACCAAATCTAAGCCATCTTGACCTGCCGCCAGTGCCAATTCTGGCTCATGGTGGAATTCTTCAGGTAAATCTGCCATATCTTCAGCATCCACATAAGGTGGATTTGACACAATGAGATCGTATTGGTTTTCAGCAGGAATTTTGGAAAACAAGTCAGACTCAAGTAAAGCCACTTGATACTGTTTGTCGTGGTGTTCTGAGTTAATTTGGGCCACTTCTAAAGCTTCTTTAGAAATATCCGTTGCATCTACTTCGGCATCTGGGTACGCATAAGCCAAAGCAATCGCGATACAACCTGAACCCGTGCACATATCTAAAATACGTTGTGGCGTTTTCGGATTTGAGTTTTCTGGCAAGTTATTGACTGCCTCACCCATTTGGCCATTTTCACCTAAGCAATAAGGTGCAAAACGGTTTTGAATCAATTCTGCAATCGGTGAACGTGGAATCAGTACACGTTCGTCGACATAATATGGTTTGCCATCAAAATATGCCAAATTAAGCAAATATGAAGTCGGTACTTTTTCATTAATACGACGTTCTAATAAGCTTAAAACTTCTGCTTTTTCACTTGGTAGTAGCTTCGACTCTAAGATTTCAGCATCCGCATTCCAATCTAAAGATAAAGTTTGTAAAACCAAAGCTGAGCTTTCAGCAAAATAGTCTTCTGTACCTTGACCTAAATGTGCATCGTATTGACGTAATGCTGTCACTCCAAAACGGATAAAATCACGAATTGTGCTTAAGTTTTCAGCGGCTTCCTGTATATGTTCAGGGCTAATAGTCGGGCGATCCACTAAAGGCGTCTCCAAGGTCATAATAAAAACGCCTTATGATACCCTGTTTTTCTATGATTTATAATGTTTTGATGCACAGCAAACACATTTTCATACGCTTTGCTCTTATTTGCTTATACGGCCTGTACGTGCTTCGTACATATCTGCACGCGTTTGCGTCATTTGCATCAGACAAGAAATACGCTGTAATTCAGTCTTTTCATTTTTCACGATAGGTTTGTTATTACAAATCTGATCACGCTGCGCCAGCCATTGCTGATGAGACTGTTTAACCAGTCCTTGCTCTTCTGCAGGAGCCTTGGCTAAATACGGCTTAAATACTTTCTTTAAGCGTTTCTTTTGTGCTTTATATTCTTTACTCATGCATGCATCAATTTCACTCAACACATTGCCAGTTTGCTTCATGCATGCTTCATATTTTTTAGTTGGGCCCATTGCATAGGCTGAACCACTGAACAATCCCACAACAAGCAACGCACTAAATATTTGTTTCAATTCCTTTCCCCAAAGCAAATTTTCTTCATTCATTTTTTAATCTAGTCATTCACAACATCTACGTGCTGTAGCGCTTTAATATAACATCCTATTTTGTATGAACATACTAGCCCTCTATAAAATTTCCACTGCACAGCTTTTTACATGAACTCACAGGCTTTGCATTGAAACCTGATCAAACAGCCTTATTATAAAGTGAGTTCTTCTGCCAATATTCCCCAAACTTATGAGTTATAAACACAACAATTTAATGGCGATGCGTGAACGCTATTGGAATGACACCGAAAACAATCATGTCGACACTGAAAAAGCCTATTTCCAGAAGCTGTTGCAACAGCAAGGGATCTATGAATGTGCAACCCTTGAAGATGCTCGATACTTCTTTTTTAGCCTACCGAGCATCATCATTGTTAAAGGTTATGCACATGGATTTATGCACCAACCAGTACAAGAAATGATCCTCCAACACATACAAACGCATAAAGATGAATTGATTCAGAAAAATACGCTTAAAGTAAAATTTCGCATGTAACAATCCCGATTAGGCTTTATTTAGATGGTTGCTTAACACTTATGGCCTTTTTTAACTCGAGATTCAGCAAGTTGAACTTTTTTAATACGTGAATACACGATATTATCCGTTACAATCTAAAATGCTGCCCTTGCTGATGAAAGGATTTTACTGAATTATGTCAGATCACAACGATAAGCTTAAACAACTGAAAACCTCCTCTATGGATCGTCGTTTATCGATTGCCAAAGCTTCGTTGCTTGCTGGAACACGTTGGGCTGCTTCTAATGCGACAACTATGTTTTCTAGCGAAGAAGAAAAAGAAAAGAAACGCAAAAAAGCAATTAAAGAACAGGCCGATTATCTTGTTTCTGAAATAGGCAAACTTAAAGGTTCTATCGTCAAAATTGGCCAAATGATGGCACTTTATGGTGAACACTTTCTACCTGAAGAAATCACGCAAGCCTTAAATACTTTAAATAATCAAACAGTCGCTTTAGCGTGGCCTGCGATAAAACAGCAACTGCACAGCCAGTTGGGTTCTAAACTAGATGATTTGACCATCGATCATGAGCCACTGGGCACTGCATCACTGGCACAGGTCCACCGTGCAACGCGTAAGTCTGATGGTTTAGAGATGGTATTGAAAATTCAATATCCAGGCGTTGCTGAAGCCATTGACTCAGACATGAGCCTGTTTAAAAACATGCTTAAACTGACACGTATGGTGCCGCAAACACGCGAGTTCGACCAATGGTTCGATGAAGTTCGTGAGATGATGCACCGTGAAGTCAATTATAAAATTGAGGCTGCAACCACACGCCGCTTTGCTACTCGCTTAAAAGAAGACCCACGCTACATCGTGCCACAAATTATAGATGGCTACTGTACAGACCAAGTATTGTGTATGACATTTGAACGTGGCGTGCCGATTAACAGTCCTGTCATGCTGTCTCTGCCACAAGAACGTCGCAACAAACTTGGTGAAGCATCACTTGAAATTGCGGTACGCGAGATTTTTGAATGGGGTGAAATGCAGACCGACCCGAACTTTGGTAATTACCTCGTTCGCTTAGGTAATGGCAATGACATCTTGGACAAAATCGTTCTGCTTGATTTTGGCGCAATCCGACAGTTTGATGAACACTTACTCGGTGTAGCACGTAAGCTCATTCATGCTGGGTTTAATCATAGTAGTGAAGAAATGGTTCAAGCGATGACAGGCTATGAGTTTTTCGACTCTATCCCTCAAAGCATTAAACCCGATATGGCTAAGGTCTTCTTACTTGCAACTGAAGCATTCAGCAACCCAAGCAACAACCCAGACTTACCTGCTGGTGTTATGGATGAACACTTTGCTTATGACTGGAAAGCCAGTCAGCTTCATAGCCGTGTAATGCAACAAGCCTCAAAGTCGATGGCGTCTCGCTATTTCAGTGTGCCACCCAAAGAGTTTATGTTTATCAGCCGTAAATTCATCGGTGCTTATACCTTTATGACTGTGATTGAAGCAAAAACCAATGTTCGTGCAATGGTGAAAAAATTTATCTAAAAGTACATTGACCAAAATGACGCAATGTCATTTTGGTCAATTGATCAATCAATTCAATTTCCAACAATTCCATAAAAAACTTTAAAAACAAATTATTAGAACAATTTAAAATACACCACCTACCGTTTATCTTTGACAATACATCATGTCAGTCATGACATAGTTATTCGTATGCCGCTATGTCAGCATAAAACCACAGAATAATTCTGCTGGATGAAAATAATGACAAATATGGTAAATAAGGCGCAGGGATTTGGCTTATCACTGATCACAAAAATGGCAAGTAGCGACGTACTTGACCAATTAAAACTTAGAAAATTTATGGAGAAATCGCTTTATCAAGGCTCAAAAGCTGGCTATAAGACTCTATCAAAAACACAAAAAGCCTTTAAAGCCAATAAAGATCTACATAAACAACGGCTCAACAATCAAGAAAAATCATTATTTGATCTGAGCTATTCAGAAGATCAGCAAATGACCATCGACACCATGTCACAGTTTGCCGCCCATATACTTTACCCATTAGCCGCAAGTGCCGATCAAAATGAAACTTTTCCAACAGAACTTTGGCAATATATCGAAGAGCTAGGTCTGAACTTTTATGCTTTGCCTGAGGCACTCGGTGGTGTCGCTGCTGAGAAAAATATTCTGAGTAATGTGCTTATTGCGGAGCATCTGGCCAAAGGTGATTTTAGTTTAGCCGCTGGTATGCTCTCTACCTTTAGTGTAATTAATGCCGTTACACAATGGGGTTCTGAGCAAGTACAAGCTTTATATTTGAACAGTTTTGCGCAAGACAGTAGCATTCGCGCTAGCTTTGCAATTCAAGAAGCTACGCCTGCTTTTAACCCTTACCAGTTAAAAACCAAAGCCATTTCACGTGCTGGCCAGTATTTTATTCAAGGCGAAAAGACACTGGTAATATTGGCTGAAAATGCAGATATTTTCCTTGTCAGTGCTGAACTTAATGGCCAAGCTGAAGTTTTTATTCTCAGACGCGATGAAAGTATCGAGTTTAAAAAATCACCCGCTATGGGGCTCAAAGCAACCGAAACAGCAACTTTAATTTTTAATCAAACCCCTGCTTTACGCTTAGGTGATGAAGATTTCAACTACACGGCATTTTTAGACCTCGGCAATTTAATGTGGTGTGCAATGGCGGTTGGCACATGTGAAGCGGTCAAAAAATACTGTATTGAATATGCCAATGAACGCACCGCCTTTGGTGAACCCATTTCACATCGTCAAAGTGTTGCTTTTATGATTGCCGATATGGCCATCGAAATTGATGCCATGCGTATGCTCATTCTAAATGCCGCAAGTCTAGCTGAATCTGGGCAGATATTTCACCGTGAAGCCTATTTAGCACGTTTACTTTGTGCCGAAAAAGCCATGAAAATTGGCACCGATGGTGTACAGATTTTAGGTGGGCACGGATTCACCAAAGAACATCCTGTTGAGCGTTGGTATCGTGATTTACGTGCAACAGCGATTGTTCACTCTGGTCTACATGCATAATAAAAAGGAAAACTGGCATGAATTTACAAAACCCTAAAAAATTTAAATTACTGATTGATCAAGCCCACCAAGTGGCCATCAATGTACTTCGTCCTATCTCTAGAAAATACGATAAAGCTGAACACAGCTATCCGAAAGAACTGGATATGTTGGCATCTTTGGTCGATGGTATGAATGAGGGTGGTGAAGGTATGAACGCGGGTGCTGCTGTCGGTAAGCGGGGCACCAATGAACAAGGCAATAAAAATGGAGTGAATCTCTCTACCGCTTTAAGTGTAATTGAAATGTGTTATGGAGATACCGCTTTACTCCTATCGATGCCTCGTCAAGGGCTGGGGAACTCAGCGATAGCAGCTGTGGCCAATGAAGAGCAGTTAGAGCGATTCAAAAATACATGGGCAGCTATGGCAATCACTGAACCAAACTGTGGCTCGGACTCTGCTGCTATTCGTACTACGGCAACAAAAGTTGGTGATGATTACATCTTAAACGGTGAAAAGATTTTCGTGACTTCAGGAGAGCGTGCCGACGCTATCGTCGTTTGGGCAACTCTGGATAAAAAATTAGGTCGTTCAGCGATCAAATCTTTTGTGATTCCTAAAGGAACTGCTGGTATGACAGTAGAACGTTTAGAATATAAGCTAGGAATCAAAGCCTCTGATACCGCAGTTATTCGTTTAGTCGACTGCCGAGTACCAGCCAACAACCTACTGGGAAATGCCGAAATTGATATTGCTAAAGGCTTTGCTGGCGTGATGGAAACTTTTGATAATACCCGTCCGCTTGTTGCAGCCATGGCTATAGGCTGTGCCAAGGCCTCACTAGAACGAATTAAAGATATCTTCAGCGATTACTTAGATCCTCAATATATAACGCCATACTTACAAACGACTCATATTGCGAGTCAAATTTATCGTATGAAAGCCGAATGGGAAGCAGCACGTTTACTCACCTTAAAAGCCGCATGGATGGCAGATAACAAGAAACCGAACTCAAAAGAAGCTTCCATCTCCAAAGCTAAAGCTGGTCGAATTTGTAATGAAATTACCCTTAAGTGCGTCGAACTTGCTTCAACTGTCGGCTACAACGAAGATGAGCTTTTGGAAAAATGGGCAAGAGATTCTAAAATTCTAGATATTTTTGAAGGTACGCAACAAATTCAGCAGCTCATTATCGCACGCCGTGAATTAGGAAAGTCATCGAGCGAATTGAAATAATAAAGACGTCCCATTCGGACATGTTGAAGCCATGGTTTCTCTAAATAAAGGATCATGGCTTCACATTAAAAGTAATGTAAAATAAGAAATCGTTGGAACTAAATTCATGCTATCTAACAACGGCTGAACTTATTTGTTGGGCTTCAAAAAACGTATCGCTATCACAGAACTTAGATTTATTGAGAAAATTTAATATTAGATAAAAGCCTTTAATTTTCTATATATGCCTATTCTATTTTTTTATATATGACAAAACTCTCTCTGCAAGTGGCTCTATTCAAAGCATAAAATCTAGACTTTCGATTAATCGCCTCTATTTCGTTTAAATAAAGTACGGATTTAACAAAACCATAAAATAGTACCTTCTGTCTCAACTTGACTGTAATTGCGCAGCTCAATATGATCTTCTCAGACATTATACCAATGGATATACAGTTTGCTGAATTATCAACGATACTTGCCAACATCTCATATTAAAGCTAAATCTGTTTTAATTTTAACAACAACTTTAATATTTACTGGTTGTGCATCACTTGGTGGCGGTTCCGTAGAAAAGCGTTCAGCAAAATTAGCCAACGGCATTCAAAAGGCATACGCTGTTGAACCAACTACAGCACTACGCATTGCACCTATGATTGTACAAAGTGCCGATCGTTATAATGTCGATCCATTACTAGTTGCAGCAGTCATAAGACAAGAGTCTAGCTATAGAAATTATGCTGTTTCCCCTGCTGGTGCTATTGGACTTACTCAAGTTATCCCACGCTATTGGCAACAAACCTGCCCTGGCGATTTATTTGAAGAAATTAATAATATTAATTGTGGTACCTATATTCTTGCCAACTACAACCAAAAAGCAGAAAGTTGGCCCAAAGCTTTAGCTTATTATAATGTCGGTCCAACAGGCTACCATTCAAGCTGGAAAATGAAGCGTCAAGGAAAGAAATATGCCAAACAGGTTAAAGTACATCAAGAAAACTTAAAAGATGCTCTATAACCTCTTGTAAATAAGACATAAAAGCCAGCAAATGCTGGCTTTTTACTATTTAGGCCCTTATAGATAGCTCATTCTCTTCTTTCCCTCTTAATATTTCGCTTTTCGTTTATTATTTAATATTTTCAGCTATAAAAAAATCCCCCTCAGCGATTAGCGGAGGGGGATTTGAATTAATGAGCTGGCGATGACTTACTCTCACATGGATAACTCCACACTACCATC
>NZ_LSOD01000045.1:57370-152890 GCF_001592855.1 Acinetobacter sp. BMW17 | reverse complement strand
AAATGCTGGGCAAATTGGAACGCAAAGAAAAGATCATGGGCTTTGGTCATGCGATTTATAAAGACAATGACCCACGTAATGGCATCATCAAAATTTGGTCAGAGCGCTTAGCGAAAGATGTCGGTGACACGGTTCTTTATCCAGTATCAGTACGTTGTGAAGAAGTGATGTGGCGTGAGAAGAAATTATTCTGTAATGCAGACTTCTTCCATGCATCGGCATACCACTTCATGGATATTGCGACCAAGTTATTCACACCAATTTTCGTGATGAGCCGTGTCACAGGTTGGGCGGCACATGTGATGGAACAACGTGCAGACAACCGTATCATTCGCCCAAGTGCGGACTATACAGGGCCTGAACTGCGTAAGGTGGTGCCAATTGAGGAGCGTGCTGCCGCATAACGCGATAACACATGATCTAAATAAGGTCTCATTTTTATAATTTGAGACCTTATTTTTTATCGGGTGAGAAGTATAGGATCTTCAATGTTATAACCTGTTTCAAAAGGAATCCCGAGATATTGAACAGTCACTAACGCTTTTTGTTGATTAGTAACTTTATAACTTTGTGAAATGCGCAGCCCATTTTTATAGTCCACCGCCTTGTGTACGGGACTTTTCAAATTGTTGTATTTCACTTGATATTGATAGCTAAACTTCGGGATGGAGACTTTAGGGTCATACCAAGAGGGTTCTTTTGAAGTCTTTTTACTGATGGCTTGAATTTTAACCTGCTTGGGTTGAATCGGTGTTAAAGCTTTGAGTCGTTTTTTTATTTTTGCAATGTCACGGTCAAACTTCTGACTGTCTTGATCATAGTCAATTTTTTGAGTTTTTGGATTGATATATAAAGATTTCACTTCAATCAGTTTGGAGGGTGTTTTGCTGTTGAGTTGATAATAATACAATTGTGGCAAACGACCACGACCATCTAAATAATGTCGCATCACATAAATTTTTTGATCAGCTTGGTCGAGTCCTAAAATTTCAATATTTTGTGGTCCACCTACAGTTGCAAAACTGTGGCTTGAAAAAAATAAGGTGCTGAAAAGTAGAGGATGGATTATTTTCATCATCATGAGGCGCTTCACATTTTTATTGATTATGGTTCAGTTTAAAGGTTCTAAATGTAGAAAAATCAAATTTAGTGTAAAGATTTAAGCATTTTGAACACGTTCAATGACCATTTGAGCGACGTTTTTCGTAAGTTGATCAAGTCGCTCAAGCGTACTGCCCAGTAGTAAATAATGGTAAGTGCTTAAACTGTTTTGATAATGAATGGCAATATAAAAGGTGCCTTCAGGTTTTTCAGGCGTGGCACTTCCACCAGGTTTGAGTAGCCCCGTACAAGAGACAATAATATCGGCATAACGAAATAGTTGATGACCGTGAAGCGCCATAGCCTCAGTGACTTCAATTGACTCCGCTGTATATTGCTGAATAAGTGCAGGATCAATCTTTAAAATTTCACATTTGATGCTGGGGGCATAACTGACCAGTCCACCGAGTAAAATGTCAGCTCCGCTATGTTTATAAATCGAAAATTGACTGGAGAGATAACCTGAACTGGCACTTTCGATAAAGGCAATGGTCAATTTTTTCTGTTCTAGGAGGTTGCAGCATTGCTTGAGTACTTGCACGACTTTAGCTTCCCGATGTTCATTATTTTGATCTGTTTGACAGCTTAGTCATAAACACGGTACACACCGACAAAACGATTACATGCTTTACTTTCACTTTTTACAGAAAGGATGGCTTTTTGAAAGTTGAACTGGTAGTGGCAGTTGTTTTCATTATCGGTAATATTTTGTTTCTGATCGGGTGTGGTATAAGCCAAAAATGAAATGGTTTGGGTTTCTATGCGGTTATTGGGGCTACGATATGCAATACCTTCGATCTTAATTTTATCTTTGGATAGCTGATGCACTTGTAGGTGCACAGGTTGCTTGGCAATGGTCCCATGTTCAAACTTTAAATAGTGTTGCGTCAAACTTTGATTTAATGATGTATAGAAGTTGAGATCATCAATTCTGAAATCCATCTGCTGCTGATAGCATGCTAAGGATTTACACTGCTGTAGGCGGTTCAACCATAGCTGATGGGTATCGACCAATAAACGCTGAGGCGCATCACTGATTATAAAAGCAGTCATGGATTGTGTGTCTAATTTTTGTCGAATGTCTTTAAATTGATCAGTACAGATCTTTTTAAGGCTAGATGAAGTCGGATCATCACAGTCAATGACTTGAGCATAACTAAAGCTGGTACAAAGACAACTTAGACACACTAAAATACTAAATTTTTTCATAAGTTTTATGTCGGTTTTCAACAGCATGATCGCTTATACTTTCACTATGTTGCGCTGCTTGTAACTATAGCGAAAGAGAAAGCGTGAATACAAGATTTCAATCATTTATTTCTTAAAGGAAACTGAGCATGGTTGCACATATTCGAATAGGACAGGGACTTGATGTACATGCTTTTGAAGAGGGTGAATTTGTCACACTGGCAGGTATTCAAATTCCGCATACACACGGCTTAAAAGCACATTCAGATGGTGATGTGGTTTTGCATGCTTTAACAGATGCATTATTGGGTGCGTTGGCTTTAGGGGATATTGGTCAGCATTTTCCCGATACCGATCCTCGCTTTAAAGGGGCAGACAGTCGTGTATTACTCAAACATGTCTATCAACTCATATTAGATCGTGGTTATCAGTTAAATAATGCTGACATTACTGTGGCATGTGAACGTCCGAAGTTGGCACCGCATAATTTAGCGATGCGCCAAAGCATTGCGGACGTTCTTGATGTTGAAATCACGCAGATTAGCATTAAAGCAACGACCACGGAAAAACTGGGCTTTACGGGTCGTCAGGAAGGTATTTTATCTACAGCTACGGTGCTGATTTCTCACGCAAAATGATCAGGATTGATCATAGCCAGCTTTAATTCTTGTGTTGCTTTACGACCTTGAAGTTGTAAGGCAACAGC
Source organism: Acinetobacter sp. BMW17 (assembly GCF_001592855.1). Classification (NCBI taxonomy): domain Bacteria; kingdom Pseudomonadati; phylum Pseudomonadota; class Gammaproteobacteria; order Moraxellales; family Moraxellaceae; genus Acinetobacter; species Acinetobacter sp. BMW17. Next base: position 149,895 of record NZ_LSOD01000045.1, on the reverse strand, counting down.
ATGCGCCAAACCTGTCCATGTGTCATTCGGTTCCCAAATTTGATGCATGGCTTCGTGTGCGGTTGGCATATCGATATTCATATAATATTGACGATATAAATACATCAAACTACTGACTCGATAATTTTCTGAACAATGGACCCAAATGGTTTGTTCTTGAACCAAATGATCAATCATATCTAAGACCAATAAGCATTGATCATCAGACGGGGTATCCCATGAAATCGGCACATGTATATAGTTCAAACCGAGCTCTAAACAGATTTGATCTTCATTCGCTAAATAGTTATTGCTATTACTGAGCGCAAGATTGATGACCGTGTTTACGCCATACTCTTTAATTTGCTGTAATTGCTCAGCAGTCGGTTGTCCAGAAGTAAACAAATGCTCGTGGATAAATTGAAAGTTAAGTGTTTGGCTTAAGTGTGTTTCAATAGCGTTCATAATTATTTCTTAATCTTAGAATGAAAAACGCCATCCGAAGATGGCGTTTTAAAAACTTAACGGTTCGGTAAAACGTCTTTGAGTGCTTCGTGCATCTCTAGTAATACGTTTTCTGTGGTATCCCAGTCAATACAACCATCGGTTACTGACTTGCCGTATTCAAGATCGCATAGGTTTTCAGGAATTTCCTGACGACCACCTTTCAGGTGACTTTCAACCATAATGCCGATAATAGATTTATTCCCATCAATAATTTGTTCGGTAATATTTTTCAGAACAAGCGGTTGAAGGAACGGGTCTTTGTTCGAGTTTGCATGACTGGTGTCAATCATGATTTTGGTGCTGACTTTCGCTTTAGCTAAAGCAGCTTCTGCTTCTGCTACAGAACCAGCATCGTAGTTTGGCTTGCCATTACCACCACGAAGTACCACGTGTGCATACGGGTTACCTGAAGTACGAATCACAGAGACTTGGCCTTGGTTGTTTAGACCCAAGAAGTGGTGACCATGTTTCACCGACTGCATGGCATTGGTTGCAACAGTTAAGCCACCATCTGTACCATTTTTGAAACCTACGGGTGAAGAAAGACCAGAAGACATTTCACGGTGTGTTTGGCTTTCAGTGGTACGTGCACCAATCGCTGACCAAGAGATTAAGTCTTGGTAGTACTGTGGTGAGTTTGGATCAAGGGCTTCGGTCGCGCACGGTAAGCCTTTTTCATTTAACTCAACCAAAAGTTTACGACCAATGCGTAAACCTTTTTCAATGTTGAATGAGTCATTCATGTCAGGGTCATTGATCAAACCTTTCCAACCCACTGTGGTACGTGGTTTTTCGAAATAAACACGCATTACGACATAGATTGAGTCTTTAATTTTATCGCTTAAAACTTTTAAACGGTCTGCGTATTCGTGAGCAGCAACTGGGTCATGAATTGAACATGGGCCAATCACCACAAAAATGCGTTTGTCTTTACCATCTAAAATATTGCGAATTGTTTCACGACCGTGAAGTACAGTTTGATATGCAGACTCAGTGAGAGGCAATTCAGTTTTTAATTCCGCTGGGGTAACTAGCGGATGAATGCTTTGTAAATTCACGTCATCGATGTCGTTTTGGGTAATAGAGTTTGACTGTAGAGTATTCATTGCCGTCACTGGTTCGATCGTATTAAGTTGCTTTATAAGCTGAATATAACACGGTTTAGCTGATAAAAGGTTATAAAAAAGTCGAATGAATCTTTGAAAAAAAAGTGATGAATCTTAGGTTTATTTTAAATAAGAATGCCTACACTGAGGCATTCTTAACTGTTGAAATTTGAACGACTTGAGCGGTTTCGGCTGGCTTCACTGGTTTGGCTTTGATCGGATTCAACATGAAGTTGACACCCAGCGCAAACAGAGTAATACCCAACACTTTACGGATGATTTTTTCAGGAAGGCGTGAACTAATCAGTGTTCCAATAATAATTGCTGGAATAGACCCCACCAATAACCACATAAGGAGGTGGAAGTCCACGTTGCCTGAAGTCATGTGACCCATACCAGCAACGAACGTAAGTAACACCGCATGCACAACGTCAGAACCAATAATACGAATCATCGGTAGGTTTGGGAACATAATGACCAAAGCCATGATTCCGAAAGCACCTGCACCAACTGATGACAGTGTCACGAAGACCCCAAGAACCACACCCATCATCACAATGTACTTACGTTTATTGCTGGTTTGAAGCTGAACTTTTTCTAAGTCTTCAGTCATGTCTGGGAGTTCATCTTTACGTAATTTGTTGAAAAATTTTTCAATTTGATTACGGAAGACAATTGATAAACCTGTAATGGTCAACATGAAGCCTAAAACCATGGTGAGCACGGCTTTGTAGTGGGTAGACTGGCTCAAATAGTTGTCGAGTACCCAGTGCGTTGCAAAGGAAGCAGGAATACTGCCAATTGCAAGCCAAAGCACAATCGGCCACACAATATTTAGTTTTTTGGCATGTACAAATGAACCACAAAATTTTGAAATTGCGGCATAGAGCAAGTCTGTACCAATGGCAATGTGAGGTTCAATTCTGAAAAGGCTGATGAGGATCGGCGTCATTAATGAACCACCACCTACACCAGTAATTCCCACACAAAAACCGACTAAAACACCTGCGAGAATAAATTCGAGTGGACCAAACATTGTTATATGCCAAAATATCAAAAAACGTGCATATCTTATGACGTTTTCATATAAGTCGTTGTCTTGATTGTTGATTTACTTATTCTAAAAAGAGATATAGGAGTTATTGTTTGAGCTGTATCCGTGCTTTTATTTTTAAGCCTACAATTGTCAGTAACCACAATAGATTAAGATCTATGAGTGTTTGTAGAACATAAAGAGGGGCTAGCTGATGCTTTTTCCATTGCTCAAAATTCGCTGTGGTCGAGCTATAGGTCATATCTAAGTGCTGCTGACGTGGATTAGCTAATGTGATCTGATGAATAAATGCCTCCTTTTTTGCATTTTTTAGGTTCCAAAAAATACGCTCCAAATAGTAAACCTCGACCTGCTTTGCCGTAAATTGGTGACGATGTGATGACTGGTCACATAGTGTTTGAACAGGTTCTCCCATCAATGCGCAGTTTGCGATCCATAAATGATGCTGTTGTTTAAATTTCAACGTGCTGATTCGTCCTTTACTGATTTCAACGGTGATTTCATCAAAGGTTTTACTCTGAATCTGAGTGGGGATCCATCTGCTTGGGAAACAAATAAATACAAGCAAATTGAAAATGAGGGAAATAAAAAGTGTCCAGCCAAAATGATGCTTCGACCAACTGCAGAGCTGTTGAAAGGGTATGATGATTTCTTGTTGTGACCAATCTAAAGCTGAACGCAATGTTTGCCCCGTGAAAATATCTATAAAAGTGCTATTATTTAGCGTGTTATAACTAAAAAATCACGGTGCTTCAACTTAAATGATTTTGATTAGTCTCTAAAATTCTGTTGCAATTGTTCTGGCTCATATATTTACACACCTTTTTATTTGGCTCATGATCGAAATAAAAAGTGTGTGAGTTGTAGAGTAAATACTTACTTAGATTGAGCTGTTTTTTTGGGTTTTAAGTCATTGATGCTTAAAATCAGTATAAAAAGTATCGGGGTTGCAAATACAAATAAACTGACACTCCCCACACCGCGACCCGTGAATTGAATCAATAAAATTAATGTCGCGGCCAGTACACCAAAAGCCAAATATCGGCAGATTTGATAATGTTCTGCACACTTAGCCCAACGTGACTTTTGAGTTTTAGTACGCTGCTTATCGCTCACCAGAAATAATACATAGCACGCGAAAGTGATGAGAAGTCCTGCAATCAGGTAGATCATGAATTGGGCTCCTGAACCGCAGTATTGGCATATTTTTTCTGAATTTTTTGTACAGTTTTTTGTTGAATGGGCTGGATTTTTTGATGTAAGAAAATAGCCAATATCGCAAGGATGAAGATCATAAGATCAACTCGCAAAAATAACCAATATTCATGTAAGTCATGCACATATTGATGGCTGATTAAATAGTAAAGATTGAAAATAGGCAAAGATACAGCCAGTAAAATGAAGACTTTCAGTTGAGTTTTCCAAAGGTGTTGCTGTGGAGTGAACAATGCAATGACTAAACTGAGTAACCAAGTGCCGAAAAATGCGTAAATTTCGTAGTTGGGTTGACCAGCTTCTAACTGAAGTAAACGGTTTGTGCAAAGATAGCTGAGCATGGCAATCGGCAAGCCAATGATGGCAGCCGTATTTAGGCGGTTAACCACATAATGTCCAAAGTGGAAACTTTGTTTTTTATTTTGTAGCTGACGTTTTAAGCTCCAGAGTAAAAGCCCAGATGCAATCATGGCACAGCCTAAAAGCCCTGAGAAGAATAACGCAAAGCGTAATAGGGGCTGTGCAAAGTGTGCCATGTGTAAACCATAAACTCCATTATTGAGCGTGGCGATTGCACTATTATTTCGAGTGTCTCCGAGCAGGGCACCAGATTCGCCGTTAAAGCTGAGTTGGGCTTGGTTTCGCGTGATGCTTCGGTCAGTTGACTCAACCAAGTTCACCTGAGCGATATTGGTATTGGGGTGTTTGACCGTAATATTGCCAATTTCTGTTTTACCCCAACGCTGCTCAGATTGTTGTATGAAGTACTCAATCGGTCGCATCGTAGCGGGTATCGGTTTAGCCTCAGAGCTGATGCTAATATTTCTAATTTCATCAAAATATTGGAACGGTTGCTCTGGATAGAGTTTCTTCATGCCATTGGGAAGAATGAGATAAAAGAAAATGGCTAAACCAGTGAATGTAATGGTCAGAAAAAAGGGCAAAGCAATGACAGAAGTGACATTGTGAAAGTCTAGATACGAGCGTTGCCCCTTGAAGGCTCTTAGGGTAAAGAATTCGGTGAATATCTTTTTGTGTGTGATGATGCCTGAAATGAGGATGATCAACATTAAGAAGGCTGCAATAGTGACTAAAAGCCTACCGATAAAATAGGGCACACCATACAGCTGATAGTGAAAGCCATAGAAAAACTCACCGCCTTGGGTTGCTGACAAGGTGACTTCTTTGCCTGTGTTCGCATCCAAAGTCTTATTTTCGTAGCCACCATCGGCCTTTTGCCAATAGATTTTATTAACAGGTGAACTAGGACTAGCTACGCCGATATACCAACTTTGCGCATCTGCAGCATTTTTTTGTAAGTATTGATATGCCGACTTCATCGCAGTATCTTGTTTGACCTGCATGGTGGCAAATTGCGGTTGCATCCACAAATTTATTTCATGACGATAATAGGTCGCAGCACCTGTTAAAAAAATGGCAAATAATAACCATCCCAGTGTTAGTCCAAGCCAAGAGTGTAGCCATGCCATTGATTGGCGAACAGATTTTTGCATGGTTTAACCTACGAACTTCAGCAATAGAAAAAAGCAAAGGGAAAGCGAAATGGTTGAAGCGCTTAATTTTTTCAGGGATTGAGCACAAAAGCTCAAAATGACAAAAATGATAAAGAAAATAAGAGATAGAAAAGCCGCCAAATAAATGGATTCTGCTTTAGCTAAGTGAGGGTAAAAACTAAGGGTAAGCAGTTCTGATAACATGAATGTACATAAATAGCCTAAGCCAAATGTGATCAAAAACCGATACAGGACGGATAGGGGATATTGAAATTTATGCATGACGAACCATTTAACCCAGAAAAAAGCGCCTCAGTTTCTGTGCTTTCAAACAACAGAAAACAAGGCGCTATTGAATCAATATTTGAATTTCACAGCAACACTATAGTTGGCGGGTGCGCCATAAAAACCTTGTGCATCTGGGAAATTAAATAAATATTTTTCATCAGTGATGTTATTGCCATTGGCTTGTAAAGTGATATTTTTATTGACTTCATAGCTTGCCATCACATTGACTAAAGCATAAGCATCTTGCTGAATAATTCCTGATTTTTGAGTCACAACACCACTAGCATTCGTCGTTTCAGGAACATTTAAATATGTTTTATCTTGCCACTGTACGCCTAAACCTAATTTTAATTTAGGGATTTGTGGGATTTGATAAGTTGTCAATAAATTAAAAGATTGAGTAGGGTTAAAGGTACGAGCGTCGCCACCATTAATTAAATCTTTCAAACTTAATTGGGTATAACCAAAACTGAGATTTAAATGATCTGTGAGCTGTCCTGCAAGACCAAATTCATAACCTTGTGAACGTAAGTCACTGACTTGAGTTTTACGTGTTGTTGGTAAGCCATCTGAATTACGTAAAGGATAGTTACTTTCTTCAGTACGGAAAATAGCCATTGTTGCAGTCAATTTATCATCTAGCCACGAACTTTTTACACCAACCTCATAGCTTTCACCTTCGATCGGTTTATTAATACCACCATCTACAGCTTTAGTCGTTTGTGGGCGGAAAATTGAGCTATAACTCATGTAACCTGTATATTCAGGAGTGAAATTATAAGTGATGCCTGCATAAGGCAAAACTTTATCTTCATCATAAATAGTGTCTGCGCCATAACTTGTGCCTTTGCTTTCAGCTTGCACATAGTTTGCCCCCAAAAGAAGCCTTAAATCATCGTTTAAATGCAGACGTGTCGCCGCATAATAGCTTTGATTTTTTTGCTTCATATGCATTTCACCACTGGTTTGAGAAAAATCCCAAGTCGGTTCAGCAGGTGTCCAGCTGGTTAGGTCTGTAGTGAGGTGATTAGCATAACTACCACTATAGCCTAATTCATTACTGTCGTTTTCAGACCATGAATATCCGACAGTGGCTTCATGCCGTTGTCCCAATAATGGATAAGTGCCTAAAAAATTAAGATTGGCTTGACGAGTTTTATTATCATCCACATATATACCAGGCCATAGGTATACGCCTGAAGTTCCATCGGCACTCGGGTTGCCCGATAAAAACAGGAGTTTTGAATTCCGTGTTGTATGCTTTTCATCATAAGACAGTTTTGCAACCCAATCACCACCAAGTTTTTGTTGTAACTCGGCAAAATAATTTTTGATATTGGTATCCCAATAGGTCCAATCAGGGCTGTAGTTATAGTCTCTTGAATAATCTAACTGCTCACCTTCAGTATTAATCAGTGGGTTTGCGCCCCAGTTATTACCATTCGATTTATTGTTGGTTTCGGTATAACCCACAGTGAATAAAGTTGAGTCAGTGAGATCTGCTTCAATGATTGCACCAAATCCATTTTTCTCAAGTTCATAGTTATCTAAATAACTATCACCCGTTTGCTCATAACCAAATACATGGCCACGAATTTTACCATCTTGGGTTAGCGCAGATGACACATCAGCCTCATAACGTTGCGTATTCCAAGAGCCATAACTGGCATTAAATGAAACCTGTAAGTCTTGAGTCGGGCGTTTACGGATCATGTTAATGGTTGCACTAGGGTCACCTACGCCATTATTTAAAGCATCTGCACCTTTTACCACTTCAATTCGATCAAACAAAAAACTGTCTGGGTTGTCATTATTATAGTTATAACTTTCTAAAGGAAAACCAACGCCGTCTACAAGCACATTTGAAATTTCAAAACCACGTGCAAGATAAGTTGTACGATCCGTTTCCTGATTACTCACAATGACGCCAGGAACATTACGCAAAACCTCACGTGTACTATTTAGTGCGAAGTCATCGAGTTGTTGACGTGTCACAACATTGACTGTTTGAGGTGTTTCTTTGAGTGGGATATTTAGTTTAGTCGCACTAATGGACTGTTGAACAATATAGGATTTAGACTGTTCAGAGCTTTGTGTTGCTTGATCATCACTTGCTTGTACGGTAATGGTTGCTAAGTTTTGCGTGTCTTGTGCAAAACTATACTGAGCGCTAAGAATAGCTAAACTAATGACAGAGAGCTTAAAGCTACGAGAGGAGATGTTGAGCATCAATAAATACTAATGAGAATAATTATTAATAAGTTTATTGTTTGTCTGTGTGCTTTACAAGTTATTTACAATTGAAAAAATAAATCAAAAATTATCTTTGATTGAGGCGATATGAAGTAGTTAAGAGTTTATGAAGCCATTGATGTAAGTTGACTGCACTTTATCATTGTTGCTTTAACATACCCACGCCAATCTAAAAGACGCTATGTTATGATGCATGGGTTGAAAAATAAGGAATAATGCTTTGCAAAATCGGAAACTTAAAATTGGAATCGTAGTGGGTGAAGTATCGGGTGATACTTTAGGTGCTAAACTTATTCGCAGTTTTCGTGAGCAAGGAATTGATGCAGAATTTGAGGGTATTGGTGGCCCGCAAATGATTGCAGAGGGTTTCAACAGCTTTTATCCGATGGATATTTTGTCTGTTATGGGGCTGGTTGAGGTTCTTAAAGACATTAAAAAGCTTTTTGCTGTACGTGATGGACTGGTAGAGAAGTGGACAGCCCATCCTGTCGATGTGTTTATTGGGATTGATGCGCCAGACTTTAATCTGCGCCTTTCAAAAAGTTTAAAACAAAAACAACTGCCCATAAAAACCGTGCAGTATGTTAGTCCTTCCGTTTGGGCATGGCGTCAGGGACGGGTTCATGGCATCAAAGCTTCTATTGATTTGGTACTGTGTTTATTTCCGTTTGAAAAAGCATTTTATAAAAAATGGGATGTTCCTGCTGCGTTTGTAGGACACCCCTTGGCGAGCCAATTGCCTTTGGAAAACCCAATTTTACAAGCCAAAGAAGAACTGGGTTTAGATCTGACACAAAAGCATATTGCCTTATTGCCGGGAAGTCGACGTGGTGAAATTGAAAAGCTCGGTCCACTGGTTTTAGATGCTGCAAAATTGCTCTACGCCAAATATCCAAACTATCGCTTTGTGATACCAGCAATCAATGATGCACGTAAGCAACAAATCGAAGCTTTGCTTAGCCAGTATCCAAAAGCATTGGTCGATCAAATTGACTTGCTTGAAAACTCAAGTACTGAGTCGAAGATCGGGCGCCAAGTCATGAATGCAGCCAATATTGTGGCTTTAGCATCGGGTACAGCAACTTTAGAAGCCATGCTGTTACACCGACCAATGGTGACCTTCTATAAGTTGAATTGGCTCACTTATCATGTGGTGAAATTCTTGATCAAGATTCCATATTATTCATTGCCGAATATTATTGCGGGCAAGAAAGTGATACAAGAATTAATTCAAAAAGATGCAACGCCTGAGAAATTGGCGGCTGAAATTGAAAAATTAATGAATATTGAAACCGCACAGATTCAGGCTATGCAGCACATTACCATGCATAAACAGTTACTTGCAGGTAATAGTGAAAACCCTGTTGAGGCGATTTTAAATATTTTAGATTAATTTTCTTTAAGACATCGTGATAGGTACAGTGAGAAACAACCCAAACGTATTTGGGTTGTTTCTTTTTACTTTAAGGTTTTAGTCCAACTGCTTTGGCACGTGCAGCATGTAACTTTTTATAACTGTCGATTAAACGTAAGTGACGGTCCAAACCTTCAAGTTTCATACTGGTTTCTGTTAAACCATAGAAACGAATACGACCTTCAACTGTGCCTATTACCGCATCCATACGTTCATCACCGAACATACGGCGGAAGTTGGCTTCATACTCTTCCACTTCCATGTCGTCATCTAACATCACTTCGAGCACGACATTCATGCATTGGTAGAACAGACCACGTTCAACGGTATTGGTGTTGTATTGTAAGAATGCTTCAACCAAATCTTTCGCTTCTTCAAACTGCTCTAATGCAAGATAGATCAATAGTTTAAGTTCAAGCAGAGTCAATTGACCCCATTCGGTATTGTCATCAAACTCAATCCCGATCAAAGTCTTGATTTCAGTATAGTCATCTAGCTCACATTCTTCTAAACGTTCAACCAGCGCTTCGAGTTTTTCGTTGTCTAAACGGTGTAAGTTGAGGATATCTTCACGGTAAAGCAGTGCTTTGTTGGTGTTGTCCCAAACCAAGTCTTCAACCAAGTAGATTTCTGAGTAACCTGGCACCAAGATACGGCACGCCGTTGCACCTAAATGTTGGTAAATGGCCATATAGACTTCTTTGCCCATATTTTCCAAAATACCGAACAGTTCATCAGCCTCATCGGCATTTGAGTTTTGGCCTTGATTGGTAAAGTCCCACTCGACAAAGTCATAGTCTGATTTGGCACTAAAGAAACGCCATGACACCACACCACTTGAGTCAATGAAGTGTTCAACAAAGTTATTGGGTTCAGTGACCGCATTTGAGCTAAATGTTGGGCGAGGCAAGTCGTTCAGACCTTCAAAGCTACGACCTTGAAGTAACTCAGTTAAGCTACGCTCAAGCGCAACTTCAAAGCTTGGATGTGCACCGAAAGAGGCGAATACACCACCTGTACGTGGGTTCATTAACGTCACACACATTACAGGGTATTGACCGCCTAGAGAAGCATCCTTCACCAGTACAGGGAAACCTTGCTCTTCTAAACCTTGGATGCCCGCTAAAATGCTAGGATATTTTGCTAAAACCTCTTGTGGTACATCTGGCAGGGTCAGTTCACCTTCCAAAATTTCACGTTTTACAGCACGCTCAAAAATTTCAGACAAACACTGTACTTGTGCTTCAGCTAAGGTGTTTCCTGCACTCATCCCGTTACTAAGGTACAAGTTTTCAATCAAGTTTGATGGGAAGTAAACCACTTGCGCATCAGACTGGCGAACAAAAGGTAAAGCGCAAATACCGCGCTCAGTTTTTCCTGAGTTGGTGTCGTATAAATGCGTACCTAACAGTTCTTCTTCAGGGTCATAAATTTCAAGGGTATATTCATCCAGAACGCCTTCTGGCATTTCACCATTTGGACCTGGCATGAACCATTTCTCATCTGGATAATGCACAAACTCGGCATTAGCAATATCTTCACCCCAGAACTGGTCGTTATAGAAGAAGTTACAGTTCAGACGTTCAATGAACTCACCCAGTGCAGAAGCTAATGCACTTTCTTTGCTTGACCCTTTACCGTTGGTAAAACACATTGGCGATTGAGCATCACGAATATGTAAAGACCACACATTCGGCACAATATTACGCCAAGAGGCAATCTCAATTTTCATGCCTAGACCAGCCAAAATACCTGACATATTGGCAATGGTTTCTTCTAAAGGCAGATCTTTACCTGCAATGATGGTGCTGGTTTCAGAAGCAAGGCTTGGAATAAGTAGGGCTTGAGCATCAGCATCAATGCTTTCTACTTCCTCAATAATAAACTCAGGACCTGTTTGAATCACTTTCTTAACTGTACACCGGTCGATAGAGCGCAAAATACCTTGGCGATCTTTTTCTGAAATGTCCGCTGGGAGTTCAACTTGAATTTTGAAGATTTGTTTATAGCGGTTTTCAGGATCAACAATGTTGTTTTGTGACAAACGAATGTTGTCAGTTGGAATGTCACGTGCCAAACAATACACTTTGACAAAGTAAGCCGCGCAAAGCGCAGAAGATGCTAAAAAATAGTCAAATGGACCGGGTGCAGAGCCATCACCTTTGTAGCGAATCGGTTGATCGGCAATGACTGTAAAATCGTCGAACTTCGCTTCTTGGCGAAGATTATCGAGATAATTAACCTTGATTTCCATGCTGGCACCTAAATTTTCTTATATGTCACCATGGACATACAAGAGATAAAATATTGAAAAATAAGCCGAATCACGGGTGAAAACTGGACTTAAAAAAGTGTGGCTAGAGCGAAAAAGAACAAACAAGCAGTGGTTTGAAGCCATCTCTAGCAAGGATGCGAGATATTATAGTGTGATTTTCACAAGATGCTAATCTTTGTCTGCAAGTTCAGGTTATTTATCTCGACGGACAAAGACATAAGCTAAGAGAAGATTGCTATTAAACCATTACGGATGAGTATTTTCAGTTGGGTTTGGATTATTTCTATATTGGCTTGGGCTCATTTGATACTGTCGTTTAAAGCTTTGGCTAAAAGCCGTTTCTGAGTTGTATCCGACCCGATGTGCAATTTGCTGAATTGTACCTTGTCTATTACGCAGGTATTGGGCGGCTAAACGCAGACGGTGTTGTTGCAAATAAGCCAAAGGGCTAGTGCCTAAAATTTGGCTAAACAATGTGGCAAATTTAGACCGTGACATACAACACTGTTCTGCAAGGGACTCAACTGTCCAAGGCTGTGCAGGTTCCGCATGAATTTTTGCAAGTGCATTGGAGAGTTCAGGATGAGATAAAGCACTCAGCCAATTGTTCGAGTCTTGCAGCGCATCAATATAATCACGTACACATTCAATCAATAAAATACTCACCAAATGATCCAAAATTTTGTCACGACCCGGGCGTATGCGTTGGACTTCTAGAGCGAGAAACTGCAGCCCAATTTGCAACCATTCAGGAACCGTGCTGAGATCTTTGTGTTGAAGGTGAATAAATGCGGGTAAGGCCTGTACCAACGGACGCGCCATAATTGGGTCCATATGTGCATGTAAGGCCAAGATCACGGTTTTTTGTTGTGTCGCATCACTACCAAAAGAGACTTCTTTGTGTTGGTTTTGGGCAAATAAGTCAGAAATATTGAATACTTCCAATAGTTGGTCGGTGGTTGAGGAGCGACACTCATGACTTGGCCCCGAAGGGAGTAAGATCAAGTCTCCGACTTCAGCAACAATAATTTGTTTAGCATCTAAACAAATGGTGAATTGTCCTTGAAGTACCGCATAGGCCATCATGGTGGATTGCTCGGTGTAGCGAAAAGCCCACTCACCGTGCGGTTTAAGGTAGAGGTACTCAGATTGGTTGAGGTGTATATCTTCAAAAATTTTACTTAAAGCATCCATACTTTACGGTTTCTAGTCTTTATTTCTTGGGCTTAATATTTGATTTAGGGTCAATTTTAGTCATTTCAGGCCAAGGACGATTACGCTGTTTTCTTGGACGTTAGCAACTGTTCTTTATGTCCCATTTCTAGAAATATAAAGGCATAACAAAAAAATTGGAAGAATAGTAATGAATGCATCAGTGAAAATGACGAATGCTAGCGTGGTCGTCAAAAATGCAGCAGGGATCGATAAAAAGCGTTTTGGCTGGTTATTGAGTCCTGGGCTTCCTGTGATTGGCATGGGCATTTTAGCGGGCTATCATTTTGGCCCGAAACCCACCAAGAAAATCTTCGCTTTGGGTGGGCCATTGCTACTGCATGTCATTATTCCTGCGGTAGATGGTTTGGTCGGTGCAGATGAAAATAACCCTACGGATGATGAAATTAAGGTCTTGGTAAATGACCCGTACTATGACCGTATTGTGAAATTATTCATTCCGCTACAAATGGCAGCCAACCTGTTTGCAGGTTATGTGGTGACTCGCCAAAATGTATCGATGCTCGACCAAATATTATTGGGCATTTCCATGGGAGCAATTAATGGAGTAGCAGTAAATACAGCACATGAGCTGTGCCACCGTCCTAAAAAATCAGATCATTATTGGTCACACATGACTTTAGCGCCGTTGGTCTACAACCATTTCCGCATTGAGCACCCTTATGGGCATCATAAACGTGCTGCAACACCAGAAGATCCCGCTTCATCGAAAATGGGCGAGACTTTTTATGAGTTTTGGCCGCGTACCGTTTTTGGTGGGTTGAAGTCGGCTGTTGAAATTGAACATAAACGCCTAAAACGAAAAGGACTGTCTTTCTTCTCCAAAGAAAATGAACTATTTCATGGATGGGCGATGAGTGCTGGTTTTCATGCAAGCATGTTGAAGTTGTTTGGTAAAAAAGTGACGCCATATCTAGTGACACAAGCATTTTATGGCGTGAGTCTGTTTGAAATTATTAATTATATCGAACACTACGGTTTAAAGCGTAGCCAAAAAGAAGATGGCAGCTATGCGCGAACCATGCCAGAACACAGCTGGAATAATAACAATATTGTGACTAATTTATTCTTATACCAGTTACAACGCCATTCAGATCATCATGCCTATCCAACCCGCCCATTTCAGGCCTTAAGACATTTTGATGAAGCCCCTGAGCTACCGAGTGGTTATGCCACCATGTTAATTCCAGCGTTAATTCCAAAGCTGTGGTTTAAAATGATGGATCAACGAGTGTTCGATCACTACGAAGGTGATTTGACCAAAGCCAATATTTTGCCAAAGCGCCGTGCTCAAATCTTTAAGAAATTTGGATTAAGTGCTGACTAAACTGTGATATTTTACCGATAACAAGCTGAATACATAGTTGACATCGAACTTACAGTCATTGATTCGTTGAGTGCCTGTAAGTTCGATGATCATGAAAGGTGTACCGCTAAACTTTCTTTTTGAATAGGCATATAATGCCGAGTATGTAGTGAAAATATTGAACAGAAATGACACCTGCAACCAAACTTTTAAAAGCCAATAAAATCGTTTTTTCTATTCATGAGTATGAACATGATGCCAATGCAAAAAGCTTTGGGCTTGAAGCCGCGGAAAAATTAAATCTACGTGTCGAAGAGGTGTTTAAAACACTGTTGGTGACCGATGAAAAAAACTATTTTGTTGCGATTCTTCCTGTACACCATCAGTTAAATTTGAAAAAAGTTGCACAGGCAGTGGGGGCAAAAAAACTAAAAATGTCCGACCCTAAAGATGCAGAACGACTGACCGGTTATTTGGTCGGTGGGATTAGTCCTGTTGGACAGAAAAAAAGGTTAAAAACCGTGATTGACCAAAGCGCAGTACAGTTGGAAAAACTCTATGTCAGTGGGGGGAAGCGCGGCTTAGATATCGGTTTAAAACCGCAGGATTTAGCAAAAGTACTTTCAGCCACTTTTGCTGATGTACTGGATGAATAAAGAGCAGTGGCGTCTTCGCTGCTTTATCTATATTAATTTAGTCTTGAGTTCTTTTTAGCATTAATTTGAGCACAAATGAAAGCCCATTCAGGTGACTGAATGGGCTTTTCCTTATGAAATATAGGGGAATTTTATAGTTCGAATCAATTATAAATTCATAAACTATCATTTAAAGCTATGGTGTAATTTTATATAGGATTTATTAGAAAAACTGATTAAATTTTTAAAATTATTAAAAAACAATGATATATGTTGGTGTAGTGCGTATGTTTTCAAAAATAAACAAAATTGCAAATATAAATGATAATAATTACTATTAACATGATTTCTGCAGCGTTGGCCAACGTGAACACCTTTAAGAAACATAATTACATGAAATGAGCTTGGAATAAGCTTTAAAAAGAGGAAATGGTCAGATGAAAGAGCTAGCCAATCGCTTGGCGATGCAGCATCTTGTCAATGCATACTCACAAGAAACAGGCAAGGTAAGCTTGTTTGAGAAGTATCAACAAAATTCAACTCAACTCGCGTTTAGCCAAGGTTTGACGCTGTTATCTTTGCCACTGAGTTTAATCCAAGCACAGCTTTTTGTTCCGTTAAGCTATGTCAGTCGTGTTGGGCGACATCGTATTGCGGCTTTACTGCAAATTTTTCAAAAAGGCCAAAAGCTTAACTTTAGCGCAGCAGCCATGGTCAGTCTGTTACTAGAAGAGTTAGTGCAACAATCCGAAGGCCATGTTGATGCAGCATCCTTGGTTGAACGTTGGATTCAAAGTCGTGATGCATTACAACAGTTTTTAAATATTCGGGCAGAGAATTTTGATGCGCTCGTACAACTTGAGCAAAGTTTTATAGAGTCTGAACAGGCTTTGATTTTAGGTCATAGCATGCATCCCGCACCGAAAAGCCGAACAGGTTTTGTCCATGAGGACTGGCAAAAATATTCACCTGAAGCTTGTGGTCAGACCCAGCTGCATTATTGGCTGGTGGCACCTGAATATATTGCAGAAGGAACAGCGCTTGAGCAGGTTTTTTCAATACAACTTAAACAAGAAATCAAATGGCATTTGTCTGAATCGGAACTTGAAACCTTAGCTGCATATGCACATTACAAACTACTACCACTGCATCCATGGCAAGCCCGCTATTTACAAAGTAAAGCATGGTTTAAAAGTTTAAAGGCTAAACTGAAAATCATCGATTTGGGCGAAAAAGCATGGATATTGTCACCAACCACTTCTGTACGCACCTTGGCGAGCTTTAACGCGCCGTGGATGCTGAAACCATCACTTTCAGTGATGATTACCAATTCTATTCGCGTCAATTTAGCAAAAGAATGTCACCGCGGTGAAATGACGCATCGACTTTGGCACAGTGAGTTAGGGCAAAGTATCTTAAAGCAATGTCCAACTCTAAAAGCGGTGAATGATCCTGCGTGGATTGCACTTCAGGTCAATGATGAAATCATCGATGAAACGATTTGTATTGTGCGTGATCAGCCTTTTATTCCCGAACAGCAAGTCACGTGTATTGCTTCATTGTGTCAGGATCATCCCGTAGAAGAACGTAATCGTTTTAATGCATTATTTGATCAAATTGCTTCTCAACAAAATTTAGATGATAAAGCGAAAATTGCTCTTGATTGGTTTAAGACCTTTTTAAACATCAGTTTGAGCCCACTCATGTACGTCTACCATCGTTATGGTATGGCCTTTGAGTCGCATCAGCAAAATGTCTTGGTTGAGTTGAAAGATGGCTGGCCACAGTGGCTATGGCTACGGGACAACCAAGGTTTTTATTATATAGAAGAACTCGCAGATGAAATTTTACAACAATTTCCAGAACTGAATGATAAAGCCCATGCGGTAGGTTCAAAGGCTTTTGTCGATGAGCGTTTTAGTTATTATTTCTTTGGCAATACCTTGTTTGGCATCATCAATGCCATCGGTGCAACAGGTTTTGTTAGTGAGCAAGATTTACTGTCTATTTTACAGCAACACCTCTTTGACCTGTTGAAGCAATATCCAGAGAGTAGTTTGATTCAAAGTCTGTTGTATCAACCAACGCTGCCTTATAAGGGTAACTTACTGACCCGTTTATATGAACTGGATGAATTGATTGCACCCGTTGAAAATCAGTCTGTTTATGTTCAGTTAGCCAATCCGCTGTATATCAAACAAGAGGATGCTCTCTATGCTTGATTTTATTGCGATTGGCCTGGGGCCATTTAACTTAAGCCTTGCCAGCTTGCTGCATGAAAAGACTGAATTGCACTATCTATTTTTTGAAAAAAAAGCGCAGTTCGACTGGCATGCAGGTATGCAACTTCCCAATACGGTCTTGCAAGTTCCATTCATGGCGGATTTGGTGTCGATGGTCGATCCGACCAGTCCGTTGAGTTTTTTGAATTACCTAAAATCGCAGCAGCGCTTATATAAGTTCTACTTCCTTGAGCAGCCCCATATTCCGCGCCGTGAATATAACCATTATTGCCAATGGGTGGCAGATCAACTGGCCCATATACAGTACCAGTCAACGGTGAAGGCCATTTATGCCAAAAGCGAAGGTTTTGAGGTGGTGGTTGAGCAAGGCGGGCGTTTTATTCGTTACTTGTGTCGAAACTTGGTGATTGGTTCGGGCAACCAGCCTTATGTACCTGAATGTCTGCGTAAGTTACAACAACAAGTGCCTGAAAAATGTATTCATTCAGCGGAGTACTTAACCCATAAAAAAGGCAAGCTCAAAGGCAATGTTGTGGTCTTAGGCTCAGGACAGTCTTCTGCTGAAGTCTTTTTAGATTTGTTTGATCAGCAGTATCAACATGATGGTGTACCAACAGTTGACTTCAAGTTGCATTGGCTGACGCGTTCCAATGGTTTTTTCCCGATGGAATATACACCCTTGGGATTGGAACATTTTAGTCCGAACTACACCCAACATTTTTATAAACTCTCAGAAACACAAAAAGCAGCGCAGTTAAAAGATCAAGGCTTGCTGTACAAAGGCATTAGTGCCAAAACCATACGTGAGATTTACCAAAAACTTTACCATCGTAGTATTGCCTCTGCTACACAAGCAACACATTTGCATGCACAAATTCAGTTACTTGATGCTGAACTACTGGAAAGTCAGCAGATTCGCTTGAGCCTTGAACATACCGTAACCAAGCAACGTTTTTATATGGATGCTGATTTTGTGGTGGCATCTACAGGTTATTACAGTCCTGAGTTTTCATTTTTAAAATACTTAAAGCCCTTGATTGCAACAGATCAAGCGGGGCGTTGGAAAGTGAGCCAAGACTATCGCTTGCAGCATACAGCAATGGGTGAAATTTATGTGCAAAACCAAGAAATGCACAGTCATGGCGTAGGTACACCAGATTTAGGCCTAGGCGCATTTCGTGCTGCAACCATTGCCAATCAACTACTGGGTTATCAGCTTTATGAGCTGGACAGCAATGAACAGACTTTTCAGCATTTCAGACCTGAACAGAACCCTGAAATGTATGTGCAGCATGACACATCCACTACACGAACAGCTGCTTTAGCATCATTTAGTTCAAAATCAAAAAATATTGAGCAGCGCAAAATACAAACAGGGTCACATCCCTCTATGCAGCCTTATACATTCGAGAAAATCATATGAGCTTTGCACAACTTCAAGTGAATCAGAAACAGTGGCGCTTGGCAGGACAGCGCTTAATTGAAATGGCGATTGCTGAATTTTTATATGAAGAAATTATTCAAGTGACCCATTTAAAGGATAATCGTTATCAGCTCATGTTGGATGATCAAACCTATACTTTTAAAGCACAAAACTATTTATTGGGACATTGGCAGATTGAGGAGGGTTCAGTACGTGAGTTGAGCGTGGCTGAAGACCTGCCTGCATGGAACTTACATACTTTTATTCGCGCGTTTTCAAATCAAACCGAAGTTAAGCCTTTTACCAAGGCATATCTTATCAAAGAAATGAACAATACGTGGTTAGCCGAGGCGCATTTATTTGATGAACGTCGTTTAAGCAGTGAAGCAGCATTGACGGCATCGCATCATGAAATTGAAGGTATGCTCCGCGGTCATCCGTGGTTGATTATGAGCAAAGGTCGTATGGGTTTTGGTTATGACGACTACTTAAGTGCCGCTCCTGAACTTTCGCCAACGGTAAAAGTGCTGTGGCTCGCGGTGCATCGTGATTTGGCTGAGTTTCGTTCTACCGAGGAGTGGCAAGCAGGGAGACTTTATCAATATGAGTTGGATGCAGAAGAGTTAGAGAGCTTTGAACAACAGTTACATGAGAGAGGCTGCTCTTGTCATGACTATTTCCTTATTCCAGTACATGCATGGCAGTGGCATCAATGGTTAGTGCCAACCTATGCCAATGAAATCGTGGATCAGCGCATTATTGAATTAGGCGTTGGGCAAGATGACTATGTACCTATGCAGTCAATTCGCACGCTTTGCAATATCAGTCAGTCTGAGCGTCATTATGTCAAATTACCTGTCAGTATCTTCAATACTGCGGTGTATCGTGGGTTGCCGTCTAAACGAAACTTAGCAGCTCCAGCCGTCACAGCTTGGTTAAAGCAGATTCAATCTCAAGATCCAGACTTGAAACAGTCAGGCGTTGCATTTTTAGGTGAAGTGGCAACTTTGACTATTCATCAGCCATGTTTTGATCAGATTGAAGGTGCGCCGTATCAGTTTAAAGAACTGTTTGGATGTTTGTGGCGTGAAAGTGTAGACCCACTGATTGGAACAGGCGAACAGGCACTTTCTCAAGCGGCTTTATTACATCGAGACATCAACGGACAGTCGATATTAGCCGTGTTGATTCAGGCGTCGGGTTTGAGTCCATTACATTGGTTAAAACGCTTTGCCGAGGTATCAGTCACTCCACTCTTAATCTGCTTGTACAAATATGGCTTGGCTTTTTCTCCACATGGGGAAAACACCATGCTCATTCATGCCAATGGCGTACCGCAGAAAATGGTGCTGAAAGACTTTATTGATGATGTCAATTTGGTTGATGAAGACTTTCCAGAATTGGCCAGTTTACCTATCGAAGGGCAAATTTTACTGCGTCATCCTGCGCATGAACTCAGCCATTTTATTTTCACTGGACTGTTTATGGTGCATTACCGTTATATCTGTAATGTATTCCTACAAGACTACCCTGAGCATAGCGAAGTTGAATTTTGGCAAACCATTTCATCGGTCATTGATGCTTTTCATCAGGCGCATCCAGAGTTGGCAGAACGCATTGAAAAATTTGCCATGTTTAGGGCCGAATTTGAAAAAATTTGTTTAAACCGAGTGCGTCTATTTACCACCAGTTATAACGATGAAGCAGAACGTCCTGTCCCAGTATTTTTAGATCCAATTGCCAATCCTGTCAGCTCTGAAACCTTAAAACGCTGGTCAGAGCAGGTATCCAAGTCAACTGATGATACAACCACAAAGCGTATCGCATCATAAAACACTCAAAAATTAGCAGGCTACCATATGAAAACACTTTCACAGCAACTTCCCGATTTTTACGAATACTATGAGAATGAGACGCAATTTTACTTGCGCCAAGTACAGTATCCACAGGACTTAGCACTGTTACATAAATGGATGCATGAACCTCATGTTATTCCACAGTGGCAGCTGAATAAGTCTGAAATTGATCTTGCGGTGTATTTTGAAAAAATGCTGGCCGATGACCATCACCGTTTGTTGATCGTTGGGGTGGATGGACAGGATGTGGGCTATACCGAAATCTATGAAGGCAAGCGTGACCGTCTAGGACGTTATTACGATGGTGATGATTTAGACCTCGGTTGGCATTTATTGTTTGGTGAAAAGTCGGCTTTCGGTAAAGGCTACTTGCGTCCAGTGATGCGGCTATTAGGTTTTTATATTTTTGAAAATGCACCTTCCGACAAAATTGTCGGGGAGCCTGACCACACCGTTAAACCTTATGCCGCAGTAGTGGAAGAAATGTGCTATGAGGCGCAGCGCTTGATCCCGATGCCTGAAAAAACGGCCATGTTGTATTACTGCTTTAAACAAAAATTCTATGAAAAATTTGGAGGGTATTTAACTGATTCAAATGCATTTATGCAAAACCATAACCCACTCAATAGGACTGAGGAACTTACATGAGCTATAGCTCAGAACATATACAAATCATGGATATGCGCTTTTCAGCGCATGTTACTGTCGCCGAATTTGAACAATGGCTCAGTCAAGTCGAACGTTTTTTCTTAAAAAAACAGAACTTTGTTTTGGTCATGCAAACCGAAGTCGGTACGGAATTTCCTGAGGAATATCGCCAACTGCAAGCGATTTGGTACAAAAAATACAAACAACTTTTTTTTCAATACTGCTTGGGTCTGGTTCGAATTGCACAAGACCCAACCGATCAAGAACGACTGAATACACCTTCATTGCATGCTGCATGGCGGGTGCCTTACTACGTCACACTTGATCATTCTGATGCACTGCAATGGGCAGTGCAGAGGTGGATATGCAAAACCTAAATACACAAAGAGCAACACGCCAAATCTCAGCTTTGAGCTTAGCCGTTGTCATTGTTTTATATCTGGCACATGCCTTGCCTTTGTATTTTTACAATGTGGCATTGCCCGCTATTTTGCGACATCAGGGGGTAGATTTACGTTGGATTGGAATGCTTTCGCTGCTTTATATTCCATGGGCGTTTAAGTTCTTATGGGCGCCACTCATTGACCGACTTTATCTCAAGAAGTTAGGTAAACGAAAAACATGGCTGCTCTTTACACAAGTAGCCCTAGTACTTGGGGTATTGGCCTTGGCATTTACCCAGTTCTCTTATGGGCTGGTGGTGTTTGTTGTGATTGGCTTGTGGATTTCAAGCTTTGCGGCGACTCAAGACATTGCCATAGATGGTTATACCGTAGAAACCTTTTCAGCATCTGAATATCGTCTAGGCAGTATGGCTCAGAGTATAGGGGTCGCTTTGGGGAGTATGTTGGGTGGTGCAGCGACATTATGGCTATATCAATATTACGGTTGGGAAAGCGCATTGGTGTGTTTAGCACTCATGACCGCTTTAACGATGTTTGCTGTTTTTTATATTCAAGAAAATGCAAACGAACAGACGAATATCGCTAAACAAGCCCCAAGCTTAATCCGTGCTTTTAAACGACCAGAGATTCTATCTGCCTTGGCACTGATCCTGTGTTATCGCGTGGTTGAAGCACCTGCAATGGCGATGCTCAATCCAATGCTGATTGACCAGAAATGGACGCTTGCCCAAATTGGGGGGCTGATGTCTGTGATTGGAGCAGGTGTTGGTTTGTTGGCGGCTGTGAGTGCCGCATTTTTATTGAAAAAAATTCAGGCTACACAGTTGCTCATTTGGGCGGGGTGGTGCCGAACAGCATTGTATGGGGCGATTGGCGCAGCCATTATTTTGGGTTGGTTAAACCAGTGGCATCTGCTCTTGGGGGGATTTGTCATTGTCATGCTTGCGATTCGTTATGTCGCGATGACTTCGTTATATGCCTATTTCATGCAAAGCAGTTCCAAAGAACAGGCAGGCACTGATTTCACCATTTTAGTGTGCTTTGAGCTACTGGTTTATTTCATCGGGGGAGCCGCATCGGGCTTTTTAGCCAAAGCACTTGGCTATGGCAATTTTTATGTGGTGTTGGCGGTTGCGTCTGTAGTCAGTGTACTACTGAGCCAATACATCATTACACGTCATCAAAAAACTCAACAAAAACTGTTGAATCAAGAAGTTTAATAAAAGGAAAAAGAAATGAACCGTTTTATGTTACCTATGCAGTTGACTTGTTTAACACTGGCTGTATGTACACAGTTATATGCTCAAGATAACGTTCTAACAAATTCAGCAAGTCAGACAAGCGGTGTTGAAGCCCAACAAAAAGAAACCACACAACTTGCACCGATTGTGATGACAGCAACCCGCTCTGCAAAGAGTATTGCGGACATTGCAGGCACTGTTTATAGCATCGATCAAGCTGAAATTGAGAAACAGGCCAATGCTGGCAAGAGCATTGCCGATATTTTGGGAACACTGGTTCCATCCCTTACACCGAGTAGTGGAACAACATCAAACTATGGCATGACCATGCGCGGTCGTGTGGTGCAATACATGATTGATGGTGTGCCACAAACGGGTTATCGCGATGGTTCACGCCAATTAAATAGCATTCAACCGTCTATGATTGAACGTATTGAGGTGGTTTCAGGGGCGACCAGTATTTATGGCTCTGGAGCAACAGGCGGGATTATTAATATTATTACTAAACGTGGTGGTCAAGACCCAATTAGCTTTGAAACTAAAGTTGGGGTGACGGCGGGTAATAACTTTAAAGCTGATGCTATGGCTTATGAAGCATCACAAAGTGTCTTATTTAATCAAGGGGCATTGCAAGGAGCCTTCGGTGCAAGTTATACCACACGCGGTGAAATTCAGGATAGCCATGGCAACCGCATAGGACCTGAGGTTGCGCAGACTGACCGTCAAGATACGGACACATTGGACCTCAATGGTCGTTTGACGTGGAATATTTCAGATGAACAAAGTTTAAGTTTTGGTGCACAATATTTTAATGATGAACAAGACAGTGAGTATGGACCTGACTATGGTCCAGATTTAGCTTATGTAAAACGAGACCCGACCTATACAGCCAGTCTTGCAGCAGTTAAAGGCATGCAACTTGAGACTCAACCTCAAACTGAACGCTATGCGTTTAATACACAATATGAAAATCAAAATGTATTGGGTCATACCTTAAATGCCGAAGCGTATTATCGTAACGAACAGGCGCGTTGGTTTCCTTCAGCACAAGCCATGGGTGGCGGTTTATACCTCGTTTATCAATCGGAAACAGATATTGATGTGTACGGTGCGCGTGTTGCTTTGCAGAAACAGTTTGATTTAAATGGTCACAATTTGGGACTCAGCTACGGCATTGATTATGAAAATGAACAAGATGAACAAAATATTCAAATGTATGATAGTGCTGCATTTGTTGCCAGCAACGGGCTAAATTATAAACCTTTTAATTATTATGCCTTTGGACCTGATGTAGAAACAGAAAAGTTGGGTACTTTTGTGCAAACGGACTTTGATGTAACGGATCGTTTAGGTTTAAAAGCAGGGGTACGTTATGAGCGTGTAGAAAGCCAAGTAGATGAGTCGACGCCGTATATGGAAGCAATTACAGCGGACTTGCAGCCAGGCTACCAAGCCAAAACTTTAAATGGTGGTAAGGTAAAGCATGATGCGACATTATTTAATTTGGGCGCGCTTTATCACTTAACAGATGCTCAACAAATTTTTGCAAACTTTTCTCAAGGATCAAATTTACCTGATATTCAACGTATGCTTCGTGATGTACCCGCAAGTTTTACTGTGAATAGTCAAACTATTGATCCAATTAAAGTCAATAACTATGAGCTGGGATGGCGTGTACAAGCTGCAAACGGTTTAAATGCGAGTGTCACCACTTTCTATAATGACTCAGATAAAAGTTTAAAATTTGGCCGTCCCAACTACACGATTGAAGTACTAGATACCGATGAACGCGTTTATGGTGTTGAAGGAAATCTGTCATATCGACTACAGCCAAATTGGACAGTGGGTGGAACCATGGCCTACACCCGCGGACAATTTAAAAATACCGCAGGAAAGTGGCAAGAGCTAGACGCAATTCGTGTTGCACCACTGAAAGGTACAGCATTTTCTGAATGGCAGTTTAACAACGATATGAGCCTGCGTGTTCAAGCACTCGCTATCGGTGGTACAGATAAAGCCAAAAAAGATGCTGAAAAATACGGTTCAACGGTTCCTGCTGAAATTAAAGGCTTTGCAACGATGGATGTGATTGCCAATGCAAAAGCAGGTCCTGGTACTGTTGGCTTTGGTGTGTATAACGTTTGGAATACGGACTACAAATCAGTCTATAGTCAAGCGGTGGAGTCAGTTTATGGTGCTATTTCAAGCTTAGCTGCTCAAGGTCGAACCTATGGTTTGAGCTACACATTAAAATATTAATTGCACAACCAGAAGAGGTAGCGTTCAGCTACCTCTTTGCTTTGTAATCTCGCCTTAAGAAATGGTTTAAATAATAAAATGAATAGCAATAACAAAATCTTTATTGCAGGCAGCCTTGCCAATGGCGCTTGTTTTTCGATGATTTTACATTTACTGGCACCGTTTATTCGGCAACTGGGGCTGACGGAACTGCAAGGTGGAGCGTTGGTTTCGGCTGGTGCTTTGGTGATGGCCATTTCAGCTATTTATATTTCTAAACAAACTCAAAAATTCAGCATTTATCAATTGTTAAGTATCGGTTTTATCGGTATGGCGATCACTTGGGGCTTATTTGCGGCGGTACTCAGTTATGGGCTGAGTTATGCCATTTCATTTGCTGCTTTGTTTAGTTTATTGATATTGACCCGTGCCAGTACTGGCTTTTTTATGGCGATGCCACAAATTGCGCTGCAGAGTTATGTCATGACGGCTTTTCACAGTGAACAGGAACGTAGCCAGAATATGGCGAAGTTTGGCGCGCTGAACAGTTTAGGTGTGGTGATAGGTCCTTTAGCGACGACATTATTGCTGACATGGAGCATGTTGACACCGTTGTGGGGTGCAGTGGCTATTTTAACAGGTATGGCGGCTTGGATTGTACTGGGCTTTCAAGGGAAGCAAGCATCACAGACACAAGAACGGGACGAAACCACGGCTAAATTACAAGACGTGTCTACAGAAAAGCTGCAATGGTCAAAGTTAGGGATTTGGTTATTGCTGGGCTTTAGCTTATATGTCGCTATTGTTACCCTGAATTTAACTGCGGGTTTTTATATCCAAGATCGATTCCATTTTGATACCTACCAAAGTGCAATGTATTTTTCTCAGTGTTCATTGATTGTGGGGATAGCACTGGTTTTGATGCAACTGGCGATTTCAAAATGGTTTAAATGGTCAATTAAACAATTACTTTGGATCGGTCTTGTGACGATGGTTTTAGGTTTATTACTTTCACTGAGTGCCAGTCAGATTTGGACTTTCCAAGCAGCTTATATTTTTTATGGTATCGCCGTGGCCTGTTTAATTCCAGCTTTTACCACGGGGGCAGCCCAAACCGCACCAGCCACGCTACAAACTAAAATTGCCAGTTTATGCACAGCTACGCAAGCACTGAGTTTCGTTTTTGCACCTTTACTAAGTACAGGCTTATATCAATGGAATC
The DNA here is from genome assembly GCF_001592855.1 of Acinetobacter sp. BMW17. Lineage (NCBI taxonomy): Bacteria > Pseudomonadati > Pseudomonadota > Gammaproteobacteria > Moraxellales > Moraxellaceae > Acinetobacter > Acinetobacter sp. BMW17. Next base: position 123,841 of record NZ_LSOD01000045.1, on the reverse strand, counting down.
AACATTTACCCTATTATTTTCTATTGGCGTTGATGACGGGGCTGATGCTGTACTTTAGCTTTAAACACATACAAGCCAACAAGGATTTAAGTAGCATGGCTTGAGATCCTCGATCGAGGATGTTTAACCAAGAAGATAAACGACAGCGTGAATTAAACTTGGGCCAAACAGCACCATGAAAATACCGGCCAAAACCATACTAAGGCAGGCCGCGACACCTTCTTCTTTATGACGTCTGAAAGCAGTGCTGGTACCAAAACCATGTGCGGCACTACCCAATGATGCACCTTGAGCAAATTTAGAATCCAGTTTTAGAACAAGTAATACGATGTTGGCCAAGAGTCCACCAACGATACCCGTAATCACGGTGAATAAAATCACAAGCTCGACTGAGCCTCCGACGGCTTGTGTGACTTCCATGGCAAAAGGGGTAGAGATAGAGCGGCTCATCAGACTGTAACTGGTCACAGCATCAAAATGAAATAAACGTGCCAAGTAAAAAGAGCTGACTACGCCAACCAACATACCCACGATAATGCCTAAAGCAATCGAAAAAGCATGCTGCTGAATGACTTTGCGATATTCATAGATCGGGATGGCAAACGCGACCGTTGCAGGGCCTAACATCCAGACTAACCATTTGCTATAATACATATAGTTGTCATACTGAATGTTGAAAAACGCCAGACATAAAATAATCAGACAGGGAATAAAAACCGCTGGTGAGAGCAATACATACGGGTGTTTCTGATAAAACTTTTTACCCCAAAGATAGGCCAGTACCGTTCCGATAAAACAGATCAAGGCAACGAAATGAATATGCATGATCGTTCCTTAAATTTGATTTTTCAGCTGATGTGATTGCTTCGGCTTTTTTTGAAACTTGGCTTCAAGCTTAAAGCCCAAGAAAACACAGTAAGCAGTGCAGGTCATAACGCAAATGGTCCCAAGTACAATAGATAAAACCAGTTGCCAACCTTGAGTGAGAAAAAGATGTTTATATTTGATTAAGCCAATAATACAAGGAATAAAAAACAACAACAGTTCAGCTAAAAGTAGATCCGAACCTGACTTAATCCAGTCCAGCTTGAATACACCCGCTAACAGAGAAATAAGTAAAAGCGTTAGACCCACGACCCCACCTGATATCGGTAAAGACAGGGCGACTTGTATCAGCGTTCCGATATACCAAATCCCAATCAGCAAAGCTACTTGAAGAGTAGAACGATAAGGCAATTTGAACGAACGCATCGGAAGACCACAGGATATAAGTTGTTGGTGCTATTTTAAGTTTGACCTGATCTTATAATTATGAATAATAAAATAATAATTATGCTTATTTGGAATAATTTTGGATTTTAAAGCGCTAAAAATATTTGTACAGCTGGTGAAAAGTCACAGTTTTAGTCTTGCTGCGGATGAACTATCTGTTACTCAACCCACTATTAGTAAATCTTTAAAACAGTTAGAAGACGAGATAGGGCTGCCTCTATTTCATAAAGGTGAAGCAGGGCGAAAGCGAGAAGTCAAACTGACCTATATGGGAGAACAAGTCTATTTACATGCTGTGCAGATTTTGCAGCAGGAGCAACAGATCTTTGAAGCAGCAGACCAAATTCGTGGACTGAAACAAGGTGTGCTGAGATTGGGTTTACCACCTTTAGGTTCAGTATTGTTGAGTTCCTTAATCGTTAAATTTCACAAATTGTATCCCAACATTGAATTGAACTTTTTAGAAGTCGGTGCAACAGGAATTGAAGAAGCCATTTTGGCCAAAAAAATTGACGTTGGGATTTTATTGGGCGAGTTAAAACCCAGCATTCAAGGCATTCAAATTATCGATTCACCGTTGTGTTTGCTTTCTAACTACGATTCACAGTGGAGAAAGCGCGATGTGGTGCAGTTTGCTGAACTTAAAGAAGAGTCGTTTTTACTGTATGCAGACACCTTTACTCTAAATCATGTGATTCTAGATGCGGCGATGGCGGCTGGTTTTGAACCTAAAGTGTTATGCAAAAGTAGTCAGTGGGACTTTATTGCCAAAATGGTCGAGTCAGGTGTCGGTATTGCTTTATTGCCGCAAATTTATTGTGAGCAGTTAGATCGCGCAAAATTCAGCGTCAGTCTAGTGGAACAACCCAGCTTGCGTTGGAACTTAAATATGGCATGGAATTCCACCGTAGTGATGAATCCTGCAACTCGTGCATGGTTATCGATCATTGATGAATATAAAGATCAAATTCATTTTTAGAAGTTTCATCTTCAAACACGCTTTATTAAAAAAATGAGCTCCATGGTTACGCTTTGATTACTTAATATTACCTAGTGGTTACAAAATATCGCCTAAATGTCAATTTATTGGTTAATAATTAAACAAAAATGTTTCATAAAATCAGATCAAAGTCTCTGTGCCCGATTTTTGTATAGTCTAAGTGCAAACATAAAAACGGAGGCTAAATGTTTAAATTTAAGAATGATATTGTGCATGGTGCGCTTTTTGACATGGATGGAACAATGTTTGATACCGAACGTTTACGGTTTCAAACCTTGAAACAGGCATCCAAAGAGCTGATTGGGGTTGAGTTTTCAGATGCCTACCTTATGGCATGTTTAGGCTTAAGCGCCCGAAGTGCGGAAGCCTTGGCGCAAAAGCAATATGGACAGAAAGTTCCTTATGCAGAGATTCGTAAACGGGCAGATGAATTAGAATTAGAAACAGTGCGCCAATATGGTGTGCCGATTAAAAAAGGTTTGGTACAAGTTCTAGAACGTTTACGTAAAGCAGGATTACGTATGGCTGTGGCGACCTCTAGTCGAAGAGCGATTGCTGAAGAGTATTTAATCAATGCCAATGTTTATAAGTTTTTTGATGTTTTGGTCTGTGGTGATGAGGTTGAAAAAGGGAAACCACATCCTGAAATTTTTTTAAGTGCAGCGCAAAAACTGAACCTCGAACCTGCGCAGTGTTTCATGTTTGAAGACTCTGAAAATGGTATCCGCTCGGCACATGACGCTGGGGGCATCTGTGTACTGTTTAAAGATATTAAAGAACCCAATGCAAGCATGTTGGCGCATGCCAATTATTATTTTGAAAATATGTATGACTATCTAACGGAATTAGATATCTACAGCTCACATCTGGAAATGCCCAACTTACAAGAAAGCTTTCCTCAAACTTTAAATCAACTAACCGTGGGGATTCATGGATTTGGTGCTATTGGCGGAGGCTATATTGCACAAATCTTGTCGTATTGGGATGGTTATACGCGTCCTAAGAAAATTTATGCGTCTACACGAAACAGTTTATACCGTTCAGCTGTAAATGCTTTTGGTGCGTATTGTATACGTTATGGGCAAGTGTCTTATGATGAACGTATTGAAAATATGCATATTATTGATGCTGAAGACTTACAGCAGATGCATGCCATGTACGTCGAGTCGAGTTTAATTGCGATTTGTTTAGCTGAAAGTGCTTTAGTCAGTGAAGCAGCAACCATTGCACAGGGCCTCTATGCACGCTATCTGGCGCAAGATGAGCAAGTTCAAACTCCACTGACGCTGTTAATTATCTTAAATAAAATTGGTGCCAAGCAGTTGGTTCTAGAGCAGGTACGTAAAGCCTTGGTGGAATTAACAGACCATGCTGTTGCTGACTTTATTTTAGAGCAGCACTATTTCTGCGATACGGTAGTCAACCGTATGGTGTCTAAGCTGAGCGATAAAAATCTATATCGTCAACTGTGCATTAAATACAATATTTTTAAGCAATATCAACTTGATGACGAGAGTAATCAAATTGAAGTTGAAGATGTCAGTAAACTCAGCGTAGATCAAGAACGCCGTGCCAGTGAATATGTAGAAGATTTAAGACAAAATTTTCAACCGAGTCATATTTTACAACATATGGATTTAATTCTTTTCAATGCTGAAATGGATATGCCGATCTATGTGGAAAACAAAAGTCCCTTACTCAGTAAAATGCGTCAAATGATCTTGGTCGATCAAATTTCAGATATTCAGCTCATTAAAAACCGCTTATGGAATGGCGTACATGCCATGACTGCCTGGTATGCCAGCCTACTCGGGCATCAAACCATTGGCGTAGCGATGGGCGATTCGCGAGTGCAGTATTATGTTGAAAAACTGCTTGCAGAAGTGACGCAGGGTCTGACGCATTACCTGCCAAAACGCAAAAATGATTTAACGCGTTTAGCCCGAAGTTTTGATCAATCTTGCCAGTATGCTTATAAAGATCCATGTAGTCGGGTTGGGCGTGATCCACTGCGTAAGTTGAGTGCATTTGAACGTGTATTTTCATCGGTAGCGTATAATGTCTCACATGGATTTTCTTTTGAGGCGCTATTAAGTGGTGCGATCTTTGGCTATTTGTATTTGATGGAAGAAGAGGAACAGCCCATAGATGTGTTGTTAGGGCATTTGAAGCAACAACTTCAACAGATGAACCTGTCAAAAGCGCACAAAAAAGCGCTGTATTATGTCATTCAAAAACGTCTCAATGAATATCAAAAAGGTGAGCTGGGAATGGAAGACTTTATGGTCCCTGACCAGCCTCAAAATACTGAAATGAGCTGTGCTTAAGCCTTAATGACGTTCAGATGTCTTTGAACCGACTAAAATGTGAAAACATCATAAGAAAAGCTGGGTAAAAAGAGCTTTTCTTATGGTCTTAAATCTTTTAACGTTAGAACTAAGAGAGACTTGGTTTTTTACAATGAAATGGGATGAGATCGGGGAACAACCGTGTTCAATTGCACGAACGCTGTCGGTGATTGGCGATCGGTGGACGATGTTGATTTTACGAAATGCATTCTTGGGTGCACGCCGTTTTGAAAGTTTTCAACAAAACTTAGGTGTCACTCGTCATGTGCTTTCTGAGCGTTTAAAGCGTTTGGTTGAACATGATATTTTGGAGAAAAGACCCTATACAGATCGCCAAGAGCGCTTTGAATATTGTCTGACTGAAAAAGGTCTGGCTTTATACCCAGTGCTGATGTCCATGGCAACATGGGCCGATCAATGGATGGACGAGGGTTTAGGTCGTCCCGTGCAATTTATTCATAAAACCTGCGGGCATAGCATTCAGCCACATTTGGTTTGTAACGAATGTGGTGATGCCATACATGCCAAAGACATCAAAGCGATACCGACACAGGTTTACTGTTCAATCAGACGTTAAACAAGCTTAAGTTTATAAACAGTTTGCAGGTTTTGGCACGCCTGCCAAACGACTCAGATGGCGCGCTACAAGCCCAGTATTAAACTTTTCTTGCAGTATGGCATTATTGATGTCTGCACTGACTGTTTTCATTAAAAACTTAATTAGCGGACGTGTTGCAGGTGAGTGTCCAAACTGTTGGTAAAACTGACGTACTGCCATGAGGATTTCAAAGTGCCAATCGGTCAATTCAAGCTCTAAAGATTTTGCTAACTCTTTTGCAACCTCTTGATTCCAAATGGTGTAATCGACTAAATGACCATCTTGGTCTAATTCTAAATTCATCTAAACACTCAAAACTATTTCAAACTGATACAACGACTATGGTTTAAGCATAGCGCAGCAAACCTATCATAGCTGATGGTTTCTAGGTTACTCGAATGGATAGCAGCAATATTTTCAGCATCCTGTTCAAGCACAAATACACAAGCTAGCTGCTGAATAAAAGTATGCTGTATATACAGGGCTGCATCACCCATTAAAACCACATCATCCCCTGATTGATAGAGGTTTTGTAATTTACTCAGCGCTTGTTCCGTCGCGGAAAATGGAGACTGCACGAGATAAAGTGTTTTGCTCATAATTGTTTCCTTACCAATATAATACATGGTCAAACTGTTGTATTAAATTGGAATTGAGTTCAACACATTCAATTTCTTGCTCTGTTTGTTGAACAAAGTCAGAAGCTTGATTCTTGGTTTCAATCCAAATCGGGCTTAAGTCATAAAACTCAAAGCTATCAACCATATTTGAAGCCAGTTTAAACGCATGTTTTAAGGGTTCAAATGACTGAGCATTGTTTAATAAGCTGAGTGCAGCATCTTGTAATAAGACTTTGACTTCACAGCCAAAAGTTGCAAGAACCATGGTTGCAGACAGGCTTTCATGCACTTGCAAAGAGTTCAAATTGGCTTGGGTTAAAATAACCAGTACAGATTTCACACAATATACCTTTTAAAAGCAACAAATTCTTGAAAACTTAGCACTTAGAATTGAATTAAGCGCTCTGCAGATTGAACGGCATCGGCTAGTTCCCCTAGACCTACCAAGTCAAAACCTGTAGCAAGATTATGCTGTGCTAACTGATGACGCTGTGCATTTTCGGCATCGGTAATTCCTCGGGCCAAGGCTGCACTTACACAAACGGGTAGGCGAATGGCGAGTTTTTGCCACTCAGAACATAGATTCCGTTGGTCGTCAGGTACCCATTGCAGAGCATTGGCAACCTGAACAGCATCTTGGTAGAAAAACACTCGAAAGGGTTCATTTTTCGTATGCAGTGCTTGTGCTAAACCTAGAGCATGCCATGCATGAATTGAACTCGGTGCGGAGGTAATTAGTAATAAAGTACTCATCAAACTTCACTAGAGGAATGTCCAAAGCTTGCTTGGTACATTCGGACTTCATAATAAAAAGGTAGTATACAATGATTTTAGGTGGTATCTATAAAATTTCGCATCGAATATTAAAAATATTTTAAAAATAAATATTTAAAAACAATGTGTTATCGAGTTAATTTGAATATCAAAGAAGAAAAAACCTTTTTTTATCTGCACTAAATTCCTTGTATTTTCTTTCCTTTTACTACATTCTCGATAGAATAAAAGGCAATCTGCACTAAGAAATATTTAGGTCTCCATTAGTGGCAACAAAGTCAAAGTCGTTAATTGGGAAATTCTACGTCTAAGGTAGTAGCAAAATTTCGAATTATTTTCTTATCGATTTCGACATATTTGAACAGTTTTGTCATAATATTTCACATTAGCTCATTCCCTAATTGAGTTGATACAATAGCTAAAGTATTTATAAGATTAATCCCAATAAGGCCAGTTAGATGATGGTCTAAAGATATAGTTATCTTTAAATAAATTTGGTTTTTCAAAATTGCCCTTCTCATCAATTCTCATTAGAGCCATTAGAGAAGTATCTAAGTCAGCGGTGTTAATCAATTTGTTCAAATTAACGCCTGTATTTTTTATACCTTTATACCAAACAATTAAAGGAACTTGGTAACCTGCTTTTGTATTAGGACTATGGCCAGCGTAATTTTTTTCGTGTCCTACTTCATTACCATGATCAGATACAAAAATGAATGAACTGAATGTAGTTGTGTCATTTTTCTGAAAGGTTCGAAAAAAACGATCTATTAACCAATCTTGGTATGCAATACTATTATCATAATAGTTACGCTGTTGCTGTGTCCAAAAGCTAATATTCTTTTTTTCTAATTGCTGTTCAATCATGTCGTTTGATTCAGTTGTAAATTTAGAAAAAGTGTCAGGATAACGGAGCTGGTAATTGGGGTGAGATCCAAGTAAATGAACAATAATTAATTTTTTAGGATGTGTATCCTGTAGAGCACGTTCATAAAAAGGGAGAATATTTTCATCTAAAGAATTACTGCTTCTACCAGAGCGATGATTAGTATAAGTTTGATTGTCAACAAATGAGCCGAATAATGATGAAATATAACTATCATTTTGATTGCTAATCCAATAGGTTTTGAAGCCTGCTGTTTGCGCATATGCTAAAATACTTTCTGAAGCGTATAAGTTTTCCTTCTTAAGGGATCCTTCTGTAAGCTTCATTTTTAAGGAATCTATTGTTGAAGCTGCAGGTGAATAAGCGTTACAAAATATTCTAAATGTGGAGGAGTATTTTTGTAGTTCAGGGGTTGTATTCCTTGGATACCCACACACACCTAAATTTTTGCTTGTAACACTGTCTGTTATTATTAGTACATGGGTCTGGCTTTCATTGGGTTTGAAGTTTACAACAAGGTTTGTTTTAGCATTATGTAACCACTCCTGATGCACATCCTTATGTTTTTTTATACTCTCTTTAAATGAAGTAATTTTCGAATAATAATCTGACCAATAAAGTGCTGGGTGAAGAGCTCTATTAGGTTTACCTAGATAACCTATCAAAACCAATACACTAAGCATAATTATTATTAATTTTTGACTGTTAGATTTAAACAGTTCTGAGAAAGTGTATCTAGGTAAAATTTTAAACACACATAAAAAGTAACTATATGCAAATAAAAGAAATATGGATAAACCAATTCCCAGCGTCAATGAATGAAATTGCAAAAACTCTGTGGCTTCCTGATAAGACGTATTAGCAATAGCTTGAACGATGAAATGTGCATCATTATCACTGTTATAAATAAACCATGTTGTCGAGCGTAAAATTGAGTCAATCCAAAATAGAAGCCACCAGAAAATACTGCTGATTTTCCACATTAGATGGGCTTTATGCATTGCATTGTATAAAAGCAATATTCCAGGTAGAGATAAGAGGGCAAGACGGATCCCATCAGATGGATTCCCGGAAAAAGCTAGAACACCACCAGTCAAGATTACGGGCACGATGAGGAATAGGACAACAATATATTTTTGGCGTTTCATGATCAAAGGGTATTAGATATCCAGTTGTAAAACATTATCTAAAACGTTCGTGCTGAATAGATCTAATGCACCAACAATAAAAGACGAAAGGTATAAATTATACTGAGTGGGCCAATAAAGCTATATCGATGTATCAAAAGTCTGTTTGAGAGGCCTATCGTGTGCGCTAGAACCTGTATAAAACGTAATCTAAATTAAAAAAGACGAAGAATGAATAATTTTCTCCTTACAGACACTTTGAATGGACCGTACATCCTAATTTAAAGCTTCACAATTTATTCAATAAGCTTTTTCTTTTCATAAACGGTATACAGTTCATAGGTATAACTGTAACACATGCAATATTCCGAACCTATAATATGGTGGTATAGTGCTCTTGCAGATTGGCCGACTCAAGAGAATTTTGAGTCGGTTTTTTGCGTTTAATATCTGTGGATAAGTCATTTGGAACACCATAAATACACCAATAAATCACAACTTGCTGATTATTATAAGGAGTATCTATACAATGATTTTAGTGACTGGTGGTTTAGGCTTTATAGGCTCTCATATTGCTTTGAGCTTTATGGCGCATGGGCAAGAGGTCATTATTGTAGACAATTTATCCAATGCGAACTTACAAACTCTTGAACGATTAGAATTCATCAGCGGCATGTACGTGCCTTTTGTCAAAATTGATATACGAAATACGCCTGCTTTAAACAAAGTTTTTGAGCAGTATTCCATCGATGCGGTGGTGCATGCAGCAAGTTTTAAATCGCTTGAAGAATCGGTACTGAAGCCTTTGGAATACTATAATGACAATGTCAGTTGTATCATGAGTTTACTGCGTGCCATGCAGCGCACAGGTGTCCGAACTTTGGTTCATCTTTCCAGTCTTGCAGTCTATGGTGAATCCAGCCTACATTTAGAAGAAGATTTAGAACTGAATTACGGCTATCCAAACCCGTATATCAAATCGCAACAAATGGTCGAAGAAATTATTCGAGATACAGCAAAAACGGATAATGAATGGAAAATTGCAATTTTAAGAATGGGCAATGTTGCAGGTGCATTTGAAAATGCGATGCTTGGAGAACTGTTTCCGCCTTTACCGAAAAATATTATTCCACTGTTGATGCAAGTCGCTGCAAAACAGCGTGATCATATTGAACTTAGAAAAAGTGCACAAACCACAGACCATACCGTAGAGCGTAGTTTTTTACATATCCTCGATGCCTGTGATGCGATTGCGGCTTCGTTACAATGGTTAAGTACTCAACAATTTGCCTGTGAAGCTTTTAATATTGCAGGTCAAAGTGTGTCGATACAGCAGTTGGTTGAAAAAGTTGAAAATGTGACGCAAAGTGATATTGCTACAGTCGATGTTGTGGATTCGAACATCGTGGAATTAGATCAGGTCGCAGCCGAGTGTAGTAAAGCGAAAAACGTTTTACACTGGGAAGCGAAGCGCAGTTTAGAACAAACCCTTGAAGATGGATGGCGTTTCTACCGACAAAGTCTAAATGGCCGTTAATTAATTTACTGATAACAATTATCATTTACATATTTTTGCTTAATCATTAAGATAAGGAAAACAAGCGCAAAATAATCATTTTGCAATTCACTTAAAAAGGAAGAGGTTAAAATGCAAACACGTATTGAACATGACACGATGGGCGAAGTTGAAGTACCGAGTGAAGCACTTTGGGGTGCTCAAACTCAGCGTAGTTTGCAAAACTTTAAAATTGGTAGTGAACGTCTACCATGTCCAATGATTCGTGCCATGGGCTTAGTGAAAAAAGCAGCAGCATTGACCAATGCTGAGCTCAACCAAATTCCACAAGAATTGGCGCAATACATCGTCGGTGCTGCGGATGAAGTGATTGCAGGGCAGTGGGATAGTCAGTTTCCATTGGTGGTATGGCAAACTGGTTCAGGCACACAAAGCAACATGAACTGTAATGAAGTGATTGCCAATATCGCTAATCAAAAACTCGGCAATCCCTTAGGTGCACAAAAACCTGTACACCCGAACGATCACGTGAACCGTGCTCAGTCGACCAATGACTCGTTCCCAACGGCGATTCATGTCGCAGCAAGTATTCAGATCAATGAATTACTGATTCCTGCGGTGACACAGCTTCGAGATACTTTAGAGGCAAAGTCTCAAGCATTTGCTGACATCGTTAAAATTGGCCGAACTCATTTACAAGATGCGACACCCTTAACCTTAGGCCAAGAATTTAGCGGGTATGTTTCTCAGCTCGATCACGGCTTAAAGCGTTTACAACAAGCACTTTCAGGTTTGTATGAACTACCTTTAGGTGGAACTGCTGTAGGTACAGGGTTGAATGCTCATCCTGATTATGCAGAAAAATCAGCGGAACAACTGGCACAGTTGACTGGATTGCCTTTTGTGACTGCACCAAATAAATTTGAAGCATTGGCTGGGCGTGATGCAGCAGTGTTTGCCTCAGGTGCATTAAAAACACTTGCGGTAAGCTTGAACAAAATTGCCAATGACATCCGCTGGTTGGCAAGTGGCCCACGTTGTGGTTTTGGCGAGTTACGTATTCCAGAAAATGAGCCAGGTTCAAGTATTATGCCAGGGAAAGTGAACCCGACTCAAAGTGAAGCGATGACCATGGTGGTGGCGCAAGTCTTAGGCAATGACACCACGATTAATGTTGCGGGCGCATCGGGTAACTTTGAGTTGAATGTATTCATGCCAGTGATTGCGTTTAATTTGTTGCAGTCGATTCAGCTTTTGGGTGACGCATGTAATAGCTTTAATGATCACTGTGCAGTGGGTATTGAGCCAAACCGCGAAAAAATTGACCACTTCTTACATGACTCATTAATGTTAGTTACGGCTTTAAACCCAGTGATTGGCTATGAAAATGCAGCGAAAGTTGCCAAAACAGCGTATAAAGAAGGCAAAACCCTAAAACAAGTGGCTGTGGAGTTGAACTTGGTCACTGCTGAGCAGTTTGATGAAGTGGTACGTCCAGAGCAAATGATTTCCCCAAATGTAAAATAGCCCTTGGTCCAGATGCTCAACTAAAGAGCAAATGAACATCAGCAGTTTTTATCTTTGGGTGAAGTCGGTACAATGGTCGACTAAAGATAAAACTGCTGATGAGTTACCATGCTTGATATTTATTTGACAGATGTTCAGAAAAACGTGCAATTTAACGATTATCCGGGTGAACATCCTGTTAAATTTGTTTTAAATTTCAAAAAGATTTTTCCAAGTGTTATGGAGTTATTACTTCCTGTTCTACCTGAAAATGAAAATCTTGAAGAAATGACATGGGAATCAACCACGACTGACTTTGAACTTTTCAAACTGTTGTTGAGTGGTTGGGGCGTGATTGAGCTACGTTTAAACGCGATCAAACAGTTTAAAGATAAAGATTTTGCAGATGCTCTAGTGAAACGTGCACAACAAAAGCGCAAAGACTTTGCAAAAGCACAGCAACAGTTGAAAACAGTTGAACTTGATTATTTATTTATGCATGAGATTCATGCATTGATCGATGCAGAATTGGTTGAACTAGGTGAAAAGTTCTATTTACCTATTCTTCGTGAATTATGGGAAAATAAAATTTCCACTCAAGTCTTAGAAGCCAAATTTTAAGTCATTTAAAAATCCTCCAAATGGAGGATTTTTTATATCGATAGCAAAACTATGTATTTGCGAGCACAAGAAAGTATTTAAACTGCATCTAAAGCACTAAATTTTATTATTTGGTCAAATATTGGAATTAATATTGCTTAATACATTGCGTCATCATTCACCGTATAACCGTAAGGATTTTATAATATGTCAAATCAGTTCATCGACTTAATCACAAAGCGTCGTACCATTTATGCTATTGGTAAAAAGGTCGAGCACAGCCCTGAATTTTTAACTGATTTGATTCAAACTGCCATTAAACAAAGCCCATCATCGTTCAATTCACAGTCATCTCGGGCGGTGATTTTGTTTAATACGCAACATGAAAAGTTCTGGACTTTTGTGGCTGAAAAACTGAAGTCTTATGCTAAGGATGAAGAAAGCGCGGCTAAAACAACTGCAAAAATGGCCAGTTTTGCAGCAGGTGTAGGAACGGTTTTATTTTTTGAAGATCTGGATGTAATTCAGGGTCTACAAGAGCAATTTCCATCTTATGCTGAAAATTTCCCAGTATGGGCAGAGCATTCAACAGCAATAGCGCAGTTTGCAACTTGGACTACATTACATACTTTAGGTTTAGGTGCATCTTTACAGCATTACAATCCAATTGTAGATGAAGAAGTCCATGCTGAGTGGGATGTGCCTGCAAGTTGGAAACTGCGTGCACAACTGGTCTTCGGCTCAGTTGAGGGGGAAGCTAAAGAAAAAGGCTTCGTGGATGATGCTGTACGCTTTAAAGTCTTCAAATAATCAATAAAAAAGCCGCTTTATATGGAGCGGCTTTTTCGGCTTAGTTTTTACAGATCGGCTACTTCTTCATTTTTCGGTAGTCACTCGGGCGAATAGGGCGAGTGCCGCGCCATAAACCTTTCTTATGCTTTTTCGCATGACTTTGTAAAGCATTCATATGTTTCAAATGCTTTTTATCCTTTATATAGTCCTCATAGACCCATGCTGCACCACGTTTGACCATCTCTTCATTCATACTTCTTCGAAAACGATAGATTTCACCTACACAACGACCGTAACGATCAATGTCTGTAATGCGAACACGAACCACTTTCCGATAAACCATTTTTTTGATTAAGCGTTTGGACTCAGGCCCATAGCTTTGAGTCGACTCAGGCGCATCAATATAGGCAAAGCGCAATTTGGTTTCAGAGCGTCGGAAGTTAAACCGATAGCATGTCAGTGTATCACCATCACTTATAGCCGTAATTCGGCACCAATAGGTTTTACCTTTTTTAAAAGGATGAAGAAATTGGCTGAGAGCATTTTGTATTTTATAAAAAGTAAATACCAGTATCAGGCAAAGGACGAAGCCAATACCGATGAGCCAGCTATTGGACAGGTGATCAAACATAGAGGAGAGCAATGGAAAATAAAAATATCAAAAAGACATTGTATGGCAGATACACTATTTAGAATGCTTTAAGTGGTCTCAAGTGTCTATTTTTCATAAGAAAGTAGATGTTTAATTAAACAAGTAAACTGGAACAAATTTTTAACGAAGTAAAAAAGCCAATAGCTAGTCTATTTAGAAATAGCCTAAGCAAAAATTTCATAAATTTCGTTTCTCAAAAAAAGGTGTCTTTTATTTTCAGTTAAATTTTTATGCCAATAAATTCCAATATTCATCTGCGGCAGTTTCACAGGAACATCAAAAATATTGAGCAGAGGGGAAACATGCAAATGGCTCAAAATATTTTGAGGAATCGTTAAAATTGCATTGGGATATTGCTCTAGAATTTGTAGCGCAGTAGAATAGTGCTGACAACGCAAAAAAACCTGCCTAGACAGTTGCTTACGATTTAAATGAACATCTTCAACTAAAACACCGGTACGCCGCGAAGATACACCAATATGCGGTGCAGCCAAATACAATTCAGCATTGATTTTCTGGAGCTGAGTACAAGCCACAAACTGGTCTTTGACCAAGCTCTCAAATTGAATTTTATCGCCAAAATTTTGTTCCAAATCAATCACAAAATCAATTTGTTGAGAAACTAAATCGGCATCTACCGTTTTACGGTCAAGCTTGCTGCTCATAAACTGAATACTTAATCTAAGTTTCTGAAAGTGAGCAACTAACTTTGGGAAAATAATAGGCTCGATTTCATCATGAATCGCAATTTTTAGGCTTTGAACCATATTAGGGTCGAAGCTTTGCTGCTGCATGGAAATACTTTGAATCGCAATTAAAGCATTTTTAATAATTAAGTAATTTTGTTCTGAAAAAGGTGTTGGAAGCATTTGGCTGCCAGAGCGAACAAATAAATCATCCTTTAAATGGCTACGTAGACGCTGCAAGGCATGACTGGCAGCAGACTGCGTAATCGACAAGATTTGAGCTGCTTTTGAAATACTTTTTTGCTCATAAATCGCAATAAAAAGTGGGTATAAATTGATATCGATGCGATGAAAAAGTCCCATATCAATGGGCGACTTACTATGAATGCTGTTCATGCTGATCTATAAAATAAAATCATTTTGTTCATATTAGTTTTCAGGTTATGTTGATGTAAAGCGAAAATATCAAAATAGATCGAAGGAAGCAGCCATGTTTGAACTTTCAGCACGTGCTCAAGATTATGTAGAACGTACCAAACAATTTATTCAAAACGAAATTGAGCCGATCGAAACCGACTTTTGGCATGAGGTACATGAACTAAACCAAGGTGGCGACTGGACCAAATGGCAGTGGCCTGCACAACTTGAAACGCTCAAAGCCAAAGCCAAAGCTGCGGGTTTATGGAATATGTTTTTGCCATGTCCTGAATTTGGTCAAGGTCTATCGGTTCAAGAGTATGCTCATATTGCAGAACTCACAGGTCGGAGTCTTCTTGCGCCGACCGTATTTAATTGTAATGCACCAGACAGTGGCAATATGGAAGTATTGTGGCGTTATGGTTCTGAAGCTCAAAAGCAAGAGTGGCTTACGCAGCTTTTAGATGGAAAAATTCGCTCTGTTTTCTGCATGACAGAACCAGCTGTTGCTTCATCCGATGCGACCAATATGCAAGCAACAGCCGTGATCGAAGGCGATGAAATTGTGTTAAATGGCCGTAAATGGTGGTCTTCAGGCTTAGGTGACCCCAATGCCAAAATTATTATTTTTATGGCACATACACCAGATGAAACTAAAGATCGCCACCATCAACACTCGATGGTTTTAGTGCCTGTTGAAACGGCTGGAGTCAAAATAGAACGAATGTTACCAGTCTTTGGTGACTACGATGCTCCCCATGGTCACGGCGAAATTAGCTTTAGTAATGTTCGTGTTCCTGTTTCCAACTTTATTGGTGGTGCAGGTCAAGGTTTTGAAATTGCCCAAGGTCGTTTAGGGCCGGGTCGTATTCATCACTGTATGCGCTGTATTGGTGCTGCGGAAAAATCTTTAGAGTTGATGATTGATCGCGGCATAAGTCGTACAGCATTTGGGAAAGAGATTTTAAAATTAGGCGGGAACCTAGAGCGAGTGGCTGATGCACGTGTTGCAATTGATCAAGCACGTTTATTAACCTTGTATGCTGCGTATAAAATGGATACTTTAGGGAATATGGCAGCGTTAACCGAAATCTCTGCGATTAAAGTCGTTGCGCCAAGTGTGCTTGAAAAAGTGGTTGATATGGCGATTCAAATTCACGGCGGAGCAGGTGTGTCGCGTGATACACCTTTGACAGGTTTCTTCGCTCAAGCACGTTCACTGCGTTTGGCCGATGGACCAGATGAAGTGCATAAAGGCATGATTGCAAAATTAGAACTGGCAAAACGTGGCTATAGTACGCGTCGTAAAAAATAATAGAGGAGAAGATCATCTCTTTAATTCATCGTGTTGAAATAAGAATAGATGATCTTCTAAGTTATAAAGAAAAGATTGATAGTTTGGGAAAAAAGAATGTCAGCGATTGATGTAGGTGGAACAGTTCGGGCGGGTGAAGAACTGGATGCTGTAGCCGTAGAAAACTGGCTCAAAGCACAAGGTGTCGATCTACAAGGGCAGGTTGAAGTCACGCAATACTCAGGCGGTGCATCTAACTGGACGTATAGATTGAAATACGACAATGTAGATCTAATTCTACGCCGCCCACCCAAAGGTACCAAAGCTAAATCTGCACATGACATGGCACGTGAATATTATGTGCAAAAGAATTTAACCCCTTTTTATCCTGTACTTCCCGAAATGGTTGCATTGTGTCAGGACGAAACTGTTCTTGGCTGTGACTTCTACGTGATGAAACGCGTAGAAGGCATTATTCCACGGGCCAACTTACCGAGAGAGTTAGATTTTAAAGAAACCCAAGTTCGTGAGTTGTGTATCAATGTGATTGATAAACTGATCGAACTTCATCAAGTCCCATACCAAGGCACAGAACTTGAGAACCTTGGTAAAGGTGATGGTTACTGCCGTCGTCAAGTGGAAGGTTGGGACGCTCGTTTTGAAAAAGCCAAAACCATTAACGTCCCTTCATTTAAATATGTACGTAAGTGGCTGAAGGATAACATTCCAGAAGACTCAAAAACTTGTGTAATTCATAACGATTGGCGCTTTGATAATATTATTTTAGATCCGAATCATCCGACACAAATTATTGGTGTCTTGGATTGGGAAATGGCAACGCTTGGTGATCCACTGATGGACTTAGGTTCGGCCTTGGCATATTGGGTTGAAGAGTCGGATAGTGCACTTTTTAAAGCGACACGTCGTCAACCGACAAATCTTAAAGGCATGTTCACACGTAAAGAAGTAGTCGATTATTATTTAGAAAAAACGGGTTTAGACGTCGAGAATTGGACCTTTTATGAAGTCTTTGGCATTTTCCGTTTAGCCGTGATTGCCCAACAAATTTATTATCGCTATCACCATAAACAGACCAATAACCCAGCTTTCAAAGATTTTTGGATTTTAATTCACGCTCTCCATATTCGCGCACTTAAATTGATTGGTTTACAGAAAATTGAAGCCAATGAAGTTGCTCAAAAATACATTGTTAAAATGAAGGAAATATTAGGCAAATGACCACTATTTATTTCATTCGCCACGGGCAAGCATCTTTTGGTGCAGAAAGTTATGATCAACTTTCTCCCAATGGTGAACTCCAAGCCAAAATTTTGGGTCAATATTTTGATCAGATCTTAAAAGAAGCGCCTGTGGTGGTATCAGGCTCCATGCAGCGACATCAGCAAACGGCATGTATTTCTTTGGCTGAATGCTTTCCTGAAGTAGATGTTTTAACAGATTCTGCATGGAATGAGTTCAATCATCAGCAAGTCTTTGCCCATTACGAACCGCGTTTTAACGAGCCACATTTACTAAAAGCCGATGTGGCTAAAGAATCCAATCCACGTGCATATTTGGGCAAGATATTTGAAGGGGCAATTGAACGCTGGACAGGTGGCGACTATCACCATGAATACGATGAATCATGGCCTGAATTTAAAAGCCGAATTGAAGTCGCTTTACAAGATTTGTGTGATGAACTGGCTCAAACTAAACCCCGTTATGCTGTGGTGTTTACTTCAGGCGGTGTGATTTCAGTGGTTGCAGGCAAACTTTTAGGTTTAAGTCCGAATAAAACCTTTGCGCTTAATTGGGCCATTGCCAACAGCAGCATGACCACATTACGACTGGTGGGAAATGAGCCGCAACTTTTAAGTCTCAATGAACATCATTTTATTAAAGCCGAAAACTCAAACTTACTGACATGGATCTAAGGACAGGATTAAGACATGGCTAAAACAATTTTAATTACAGGGGCAAGTTCTGGTATTGGTGCAGGTATGGCACGCGAATTTGCACAAAAAGGCTATAACTTGGCAATTTGTGCACGACGCTTAGATCGCCTTGAAAGTTTAAAGCAGGAACTTGAAAGCAAGTACGGGATAAAAGTCATCCCTAAAGTTTTAGATGTGACCAATTACGATCAAGTGTTTGAAGTTTTTCGTGCATTTAAACAAGAATTTGGCCATTTAGACCGTGTGATTGTAAATGCTGGAATTGGAGATGGACGTCGAATTGGTAAAGGCAGTTTTGCGATTAATAAAGCCACTGTTGAAACCAACTTTATTTCAGCTCTAGCGCAGTGTGAAGCTGCAGTTGAAATTTTCCGTGAGCAAAATGCAGGGCATTTGGTTGTTATCTCTTCTATGAGTGCAGTCCGCGGTATGCCGAAACATTTGACAGCGTATGGTGCAAGTAAAGCAGGTGTTGCACATTTGGCCGAAGGTATTCGTGCAGAACTGCTCAATACCCCAATTAAAGTCACCACGATTTTCCCTGGCTATATTCGTACAGAAATCAATGAGGGTGCAAAACCACTACCTTTTGAAGTGGATGAAAAAACAGGTTCACGACTGTTGGCCGCAGAAATTGAAAAAGCTCCTGTAAAAGCCTATGTTCCAAAATGGCCGTGGCTACCACTAGGTTTGGCGATGAAAATTTTACCGCTGAAATTGGTCAATAAACTGGGTTAATGATTGAAATAAAAAGGCTGTAAATCAGCCTTTTTATTTTTAACTATGCCACTGCCTTCTAAACATATGTTGCTATTTCCAGATGATCATTTGAGTGCATTCATGAATTGGTCATAAAACCGAGGTAGCATTGAAGAAAAAGGTGATCAAGATGTCCACACAATTCGACTTTGTTTCAGTCAGAAAAAAGCCCAATGTTCATTTTGGTGGGCGCTCAATTAGTCATGTTATTCAATGTGAAGATGGTTCACAAAAGACCCTTGGAGTTATTTTACCTACAGATCAACCGCTGACTTTTGAAACGCATGTCGCAGAGCATATTGAAATCGTTTCAGGTCAATGCCAAGTTAAAATTGGCCTACAGACTGAAATGAGGCTGTATCATGCAGGTGAAAGTTTTGATGTTCCTGCCAACAGTCGCTTCAGTATGATGGCAAGTGAAGTCGTAGATTATATTTGTCACTTAGAAAAATAGCCGAAGACAAAGACTTAAATTGTTAGAATAACGTTAAGTCTTATAACTTTATGATTGTATTTTTTATCATTAACTTTAAAGCAATATTTCTAAAGACTATATTAAGTCAGTGTATAGACGCAATTCAACGTATACTATTTTCATCTCTTAGCTAGCTTAGACCCAGTCACTGAATATGCGATTAAAAATTTATACGCTGGCTTTAATTCCAGTCATTCTTTTTCAGGGCTATGCTGTCAAAAAAAATACACCAAGATTGGCTGAACCCGAAGGAGAGCGCATAGGACAAAAGGGCGTGGGTAAGTCGCTTGCTTTGCTCATTTTGGGGGATTCAGCAGCGGCAGGTGTTGGTGTAAATGCTCAAGATGATGCGTTATTGGGTTCAATTTTAAAAGAACTGTCATCTGAGTTTAGTATTCAATTTTATTTACAAGCAACGACGGGATTCACCACAGATCAGGTCATTCAGTCCATCCAAACGCTTGAGGCACAGCATTTTGATGTCATCATTACTTCTGTGGGCGTAAATGACATTACAAAATTTACATCGCCGCAGGCTTGGATCGCAAAACAGAAGCAGCTTTATGACATACTCAAACATAAGTTTAGTCCACAACTGACAATTGCATCAGGTGTACCACCGATGGATCAGTTTCCTGCACTTCCAAACCCACTTGCATGGTTGTTCGGTCAATATGCCAAAGCGATGAACTTAGAATTAGGCCAATTTGTCGCACAGCAAAATCAGATGGAGTGGATAGATTACGATCTAAAGAAGTTTTTGGCTTTAAACTTAGCTATGGCCGAAGATGGTTTCCACCCTAGCAAAGAAATTTATCAATTTTGGGGTAAACAAGTGGCTGAAAAAATACGCCAATCTTTTTAAAATGCAATAAAGACAATTTTTTATAGCTTATGACACATTCAGTTGAAATCGAAAAACATCCACTTAAACCGTTCCTCCCGGCTAATGCCAAATTATTGATGCTGGGCAGCTTTCCGCCGCCCAAGATCCGCTGGAAAATGGACTTTTACTATCCAAATTTTCAAAATGATATGTGGAAAATATTTGGCCTGTGTTTTTTCCAAGATAAAAATTATTTTCTCAATATCGAGCAGAAGATATTTAAAGAACAACAGATCCGTACATTTTTAAATGAACGGGGCATTGCGATTTTTGATACGGCCTATGACGTGATTCGCCAAAAAGGAAATGCTTCAGATAAGTTTTTGCACATTATTACCCCAACCAATATACAACATTTACTTGAAAAAATGCCCGAATGTCATAGTGTGATGACGACTGGCGATAAAGCTACTGATACGCTCATGCTGTCTATGCCTACAGGTACGTTAAAACCACAAATTGGCATGAAGTCCGAGACACATTTTGCTGGACGAGAGCTGAGGCTTTATCGGATGCCATCTTCTTCTCGTGCCTATCCTTTGGCTTTAGAGAAAAAAGCCGAGGCTTATCAAAACTTATTTTCTGAAATAGGCTTACTTTAGGTAACTATTTGGATTATCCACATGACTGAATCTTCCAGCCATTCGTAGATGGTTGGTCTGCTTTAGTCTTCGTACTCAACATAGTCCCAGAGATTCAGCCGAACTTTAATCTGTTTACGCAGTTGTGGCAGCATAGGAAATAATGTTCCATCAATCCATAGGCGGAGTGCACTTGCCGAAAGTGGTTGTTGCGATTCATTGATCAATTGTGCACCTTTCACCAAAACAAAAGTCTCTTCGCTTGCAGCTGTTTCGATCCCTTTAAACTGAACTAAAAGTTCATGGCCTGTATCTTGGATTAGCCACTCCAGTTCAATTTGGATATTTTGATTGGATTTTAAAACAACTTGTCCTTCAACCATGTCATTGTCACTCAAGCAGTCATGTTCTACACGTACTTTACTTAGAAACCATTCTTGTCGAGCAAGATCTTCTAGTGTTTTGTAGGGGGGTAAAATATTGCTGAGATTAAACTGACGACTTAAATCAAAAAATTGCATTACTAAACTTTATAAAGGAGAGATAAAAAAGGAGGGCTGCATGTTAAATCAAAGTGTGTACTGAGTAAAACTTTTCAAGCCTTTGAGTGAATTTAGGTATGAGATCAAATTATTCTGTTCGAGTCTTATATTCAAAATTGTTTATTAAAAATAGCAATAGATAAAGTATTTTTAAGCTGAGCCTAAAAACAAAGCAACTCTGCCTAAACAGAAAGCTATCGTACATTAGAAAATGTGGATAATGTCATTCACCTGTAATTACATCATCCATTCAATGGGCAGGTATGATACAGCTTTCATCATAAAACGCTGAAATTTTGTGGTTTCGGGTTCTTTTTGATGTTCAATGACACTTCCATCTTTTTGATGTTCAAGCCAAATGATATCGCCTTGAGAGTTGAGCTTTAACTCATATGCAATATGCGGGAGAAATTCATCTAACTTGTGTGAGATTGCATTTTGCAATTGATCTGACTCTACCACTAAGCCTACTTCTGTATTTAAATGGGCTGAGCGCGGGTCAAAGTTAAACGAACCGACAAAGACTTTTCCATCTATATCAAAAAATTTGGCATTGAGCCGTGAGGAACTTCGACCTTTAGCTGGAATCACATGACCAGTTGCCACTTCATACCATGTGTATTTTTCTCGTTCGATATAGGGTTTAAATTCATATAATTTGACGCCATTTTTGAGCAAGCCACGGCGATATTTTTTATAAAATGCATGCACAATGGCAACATCATTAGCCAATAACGAATTGGTTAAGACCCGAACTCGAGTTCCATTTTTTGCCAAATTGGAGAGATAGTCGGCACCTGCTGTGGTTGGAACAAAATATGCGGAGACCAATTCCATGTGCTTTTCAGGCTTGCTCATCAAATCGAACATTTGTTTGACAATGATTTCATCAGGTTTTGCTTCACCACGAATTTTATTGGGAGAATCGGCAATAAAATGAGCTTTTGCCCAGTTAACAGGATGTTTGGTTAGCTCTGAATCGACTTGTATACGAGCCAAATCAATTTTCTGTTCAATCACATTTTTATCTAAGGCATCCGCTTCATAGTGCTGTTTTAATTGATCCAGTTCTTCTTTTGTCCCACGACCCACTAATTGGGGAATGGTATAACTGAGATTATTATTCCAAAAATTTAGAAATACACTGTTAGCATGCTCTACAGCTTGCCCATAAAACAAAATGTCCAAATCGGTAAATTGGAATTTTTCACTGGCGTCAAAATATTCACTGCTGATATTACGACCGCCAGTTACTGCTATTGCGCCATCAGCAATAATCAGTTTGTTATGCATACGATGGTTAATGTGATTGAAGCGGAAAGCATAATCAATCACACGTAAATGACGGTATTTGTAAGGATTGAATAATTTGATTTCAAAATTGGGGTGAGCGCTCAGCTTTTTGAAAGTTTCATCAAGTGCCGTGCCGTTTTGGTCATCAATTAATAAACGTACTTTCACCCCACGATCCGCAGCATTCAGCAGTTCGTGCAACATCATATGGCCTATAAAGTCATCTCCCCAGATATAGTATTGGACATCTAGACTGTGCTTGGCCTCTCGTATCAAGTGTAAGCGTGAGGCAATGCTCATAAATGCTTCGTCCAACGCCAAATAAGCCGTAAGTCCCTGTTTTTTTCTGTGCAGATGCATCTTGACCCTTGAGCCAATGCTCTGCATATACCTCTACAGGGGCTGAAGGCTTAGCCTGATTGGGGGCGAGCTGGCATCCCGCGAGTGTTAAAACGGTGCTTAGCAAAATCAGAGGTCGACAATGAGTTGGTATCGCCATATTTCTTTTAAAGACCTAATTTTTATAAGTTATATATTTCACATGTTATAGGTTGAAACAAAGAATAAATAAGCGGTTACTGTAGCGCATCTGTTAAAGACTTCCTTAAGGATAGCGAAAATGAAATCACGTGCAGCTGTTGCCTTTGGACCTGGACAACCTCTCGAAATTGTAGAAATTGATGTTGCTCCACCGCAAAAAGGTGAAGTTTTAGTCAAGATTACCCATACAGGTGTATGCCATACCGATGCATTTACTCTATCTGGTGATGATCCCGAAGGTGATTTTCCAGCAGTTTTAGGCCATGAAGGTGCGGGTATCGTAGTTCAGGTCGGTGAAGGCGTAACTAGCGTTCAGCCGGGTGATCATGTTATTCCACTGTATACGGCTGAGTGTGGCGAGTGTTTATTCTGTCAGTCAGGCAAGACCAATCTATGTGTTGCAGTTCGAGCTACACAAGGTAAAGGTCTGATGCCCGATGGTACAACGCGTTTTTCTTATAATGGACAACCGATTTATCACTACATGGGCTGTTCAACCTTTTCTGAATATACCGTTGTCGCAGAAGTGTCTTTGGCTAAAATCAATCCAGATGCTAACCCTGAACACGTCTGCCTATTGGGTTGCGGCGTGACCACTGGTTTAGGTGCAGTAAAAAATACAGCCAAAGTACAAAAGGGTGATACCGTTGCAGTCTTTGGTTTAGGTGGTATTGGTCTAGCTGTTGTACAAGGTGCAAAAAAAGCCAAAGCCAGCCGTATTATTGCGGTTGACACGAACCCTGACAAATATAAATTAGCAGCAGAATTCGGAGCAACTGATTTTGTAAACCCAAAAGATCATGACCGTCCTGTACAAGAAGTCATTGTTGAAATGACTGGTTGGGGGGTTGATCACTCATTTGAATGTATTGGTAACACCAATGTCATGCGCTCAGCACTTGAATGTGCACACCGTGGTTGGGGACAGTCGGTGATTATTGGTGTGGCAGGTGCAGGCCAAGAGATTTCAACGCGTCCATTCCAACTGGTCACTGGCCGTACCTGGAAAGGGACAGCTTTTGGTGGTGTAAAAGGTCGTTCGCAACTGCCTGGTATGGTTGAAGAAGCCATGACTGGCGACATTCGTTTAGCTCCATTTGTTACACATACCATGGGTCTCGACAAAATCAATGAAGCCTTTGACTTAATGCATGATGGAAAATCAATCCGTACTGTGATTCATTTTGAAGACTAATTCGCTGTAATATGTTTAAAAAACCAAGCTGCGGCTTGGTTTTTTGTTTTTGATTAGAAGAAAAGTGAATTGGCAAAACTGTTCATGTTGTTAGACAAAAATGATAAAAAATGTCAATTCGTTAGATTTTGTCCTTTTATGACATAGTCGAAAATAGGTTCTGACCTTATCTTGATGGCTCAATAATGCACACTTGTATAAAAATAAACTAAAGCAGAGGGTGACTATGGGAAAGCATGTTGAATACCGTCCTGAATGGGTACGTGAAGATTTCATTGATTTTCTGGCTGAAAAAGTAAATCCGCTATGGGCATGGAAAAAAGCCAAAGCGCGGATTGTTGCAAAGCATCACTTATCAGATGACTTCGTGTACATGCAGTTACAGCCAAATCATCATTTTAAAGCAACCGACTATCAAGCTGGGCAAAGTATCTTAGTGACAGTACTCATTGCTGGTGTACGTTGGCAGCGAAGCTATTCGATTGTTGAGATTTTAGAAAATGGTAATCTTGTGATTGCTGTCAAACAACAGGGCAAAGTTTCAAATGCACTCACTCAACAGCCTGTGAAAAGTGTAGTTGAAATTTCCCAAACGCAAGGCGAATTTGTTTTAAAAAGTCAGCTTCACTCTGCATTGATGATTGCCTCGGGGAGTGGTATTACCGCAATTTACGCATTGATTAAGGCTGCATTAAAATGCCCACAAACAGTTTCCAATATCGATCTCATTTACTTTACGCGGGATGATGCCTTTCGCGCAGAACTGCAAAGTCTGGTCGAACATTATCCGCAGTTTAAATATCACCATATCAATACATTGACCCATAAACAACATCTGAGCCAAGACTTGCTTAGCCAAAAGATTGAAGGTCTTGAACAACGTGAATGCTATGCCTGCGGTGCTGCCAATATGATGCAAAGCCTGACAGAAATTTATCAGGCTCTAGACTTAGTTGACTATCTGCATACCGAATACTTTCAAATTGTTGTCGATCACACCCAAAGTGCTCAAGTGGTCACGTTTCAACGTTCTCAGCAACAGTTTCAGGCCAAAAGCAATTTATTAGACAGTGCAGAACAGGCGGGTTTACGTCCCGCACATGGTTGTCGTATGGGCATTTGTAATACTTGTTCATGTACCAAAGTTCAGGGTGTGGTGCGGAATCTGCTCACAGGTGAGCTTGATCAAAACAATAACACACAAATTAAATTATGCATTTCACAGGCGGTTAGTCCTGTTGTGATCAACCTATAAGAAGGCATAGATATGAATCTTCCCGTTTATTTTAGTGAAAGCAGTAAATCCAAATATTTAAGTCCTGCACAAGTCGAAGAGTTTGGTGCGAAAGTTGAAGCAATCCGTCGTGAAGTGATGGAAAGTCTCAATGAAAAAGATGCTCAATATATTTACAAAATTCGAAATTTTGTGCGCTATAGCGAAATAAGCGCACGTGCAATACTCATGTTTGCAGGATGGTTACCTCCAGTATGGCTCTTGGGCACAGGTTTATTGGGAGTATCTAAAATCGTAGAAAATATGGAGCTTGGGCATAATGTCATGCATGGTCAGTTTGACTGGTTAAATGACCCGAGTCTCAATGGGGCAAATTATGACTGGGATACTATGGCCACAGGCCCCGACTGGAAACATACGCATAATTATATCCATCATACCTACACCAATATTGTTGGTATGGACCATGATGTCGGCTATGGCTTAGTCCGTGTGAGCGATGCACAGGTCTGGGAACCGCGCTTTTTGTTGAATCTACCTTTAGCTGCACAGTTGATGGTGTTTTTTGAGTGGTATGTTGGTATACAAAATCTGTATATAGAAGATGTGGTGGTCTATAAAACAAAAACTTGGCGTGAAGTTTGGGTAGAGTCATATGATTTTAGGCAGAAAATGAAACGCCAAGTGATTAAGGACTATGTCTTTTTCCCCATGATTGCTGGGCCAAATGCACTGCCAGTCTTTGCAGGAAATGCAGTAGCCAATGTTATTCGTAGTTTATGGGCATCCGCGGTGATTTTTAATGGTCACTTTACTGAAGATGCTGAAAACTTTGAAATGGACAATATTGACAATGAAACACGGGCCGAGTGGTATCTGCGCCAAATTCGAGGCTCAAGTAATTTTAGTGGGACACAGGCCTTGCATATCTTAAGCGGGAACTTGAGTCATCAAATCGAACATCATCTTTTCCCGGACATGCCAGCCAATCGCTACGCACAAGTCGCACCCAAAATTAAAGCACTGTGTGCAGAGTATGGAATTCATTACAATGAAGCGAGCTTTATCAAACAGTTTTCATCTGTTTGGGTGAAGTTGGCTAAATACTCGCTGCCAAATGAATGTTATGAAAAAAGTGACCCTACACAGTCTTTTCTGAAACACAATTTGAGTTTATTGAAGAAAAAAATCGTTAAATCATAGCTTGCAACTATCTACTAAATCAGAAGCCTGATTGGATAATATTTACCAATCAGGCTTCTGATTTTTTTGCACAAAAGTAGGGCGTAAAGCTCCTATGAATAACGTCTTTATGTAAATAGAATAAACTTAATCATTATGTGAATTATCGGTCTTTACTTAAAATAATGTATTGTTATTATTAGTTTTTCACTGAAATTTGTTTGGCTTAGTTATGTTGCTTAAATGCATGCTCATGTGCTATTGAAAGCCGCGCTCAGTTATTTGTCTGAATTGTGTAATAGTTGCAAATTTTCATTGGTATACGCTTATATAAGTTGTATATGATGCATATTGTGATGGTAATCACGCACTGTCGTTATATTTATATTTATTTTTTTGTTTTCACTGTTTTTTCATGACTTTGCTTGATTTCTTTTTAAACAATATGTCTGGTTATGGACTAAACCAGCGAGTTTAAGTTGCAGATAATTATTATGTCTCGAACCCATTCACAGCCTAAAATTAAATCTAAAAATATTGCCTATGATCAACAGGCAGGAAAGCGTTCTACTTTAAAAAAA
Source organism: Acinetobacter sp. BMW17 (assembly GCF_001592855.1). NCBI lineage: Bacteria > Pseudomonadati > Pseudomonadota > Gammaproteobacteria > Moraxellales > Moraxellaceae > Acinetobacter > Acinetobacter sp. BMW17. Next base: position 96,530 of record NZ_LSOD01000045.1, on the reverse strand, counting down.
GACCACCATCTGATTGATATTATTCCTCAGCTTTTTTGGATTCATAATGACCTCTGCAAATATATAAATTTACCCTTACGTCAGTATGTAGGAGGAATGGATTTATCTGCAGATAGCTTCAATTTGGTCGAATATATTCATCCAGAAGATGTACCAGCATTAGATGAATTTTTGCATCAACCGATAATTGCCGAGCTCACATTTGAAAAAACCTGCCGTATTCGTAATCATCAGGGCCAGTATCATTGGTTCTTAGTCCAAGGTGAAATGGATCGCTCTACGGTTGGATTTCAGCTGAGTTGCACTGATATTCATCAGGGCATGAAAATTTATATCGAGTCTTTGGCGCTGTTACGTGCGCATTCAGATATGTTAAATGCCAGCGTAGACTGCATTATTGTGGTTGAGCCAGATGGTATGGTCACACATATGAATAAGTCGGCATGTGTCATGTTATTGGGAAGTGCAGATGCTAAGGACTTTGGTATGTCTTGGGTCGAACTTTTGCCTCCTGCGGTGCGTAAAAAAGCCAAAAAAGCATTGCATGATGCAGGCCAAGGCCAAATTTCCCGTTTTAACGGCATGAGTTTATCGGACGGTAAAGTTTATTATTGGGATAATGTTCTGACACCTGTACTTGATGTTGACGGAGAGACCCAGAGTATTTTATGTGTTTCACGTGATATCACGCTGCAATATCTGACCGAACAAAAATTAAAACAAGGCAGTGAGCGTGATGAATTAACGGGTTTAAATAACCGACGTGCGTTTAAAGAAAAAATCAGAAAACTGTATAACAATGCACGTGACAAAAAGCAGAAGTTAGCCGTCATGCTGATGGACTTAGATCACTTTAAAACCATCAATGACACACTGGGTTATGCCGCAGGCGATCACTTGTTAAGGATTTTATCGAAACGTTTAAAACAAATTCTAGAAGGGCGAGCTTTCTTGGCACGCCTTGGTGGGGATGAATTTGGGGTGATTATTCCACATGTGCAGGATATAGGCGAACTCAATCAGATTGCCCAGCAGATTTTGCAACAACTTGAGTTTCCCATTACTTTTTCGGGTAATTACATCAATGGTGGCATGAGCATTGGATGTGGTCTATATCCAGATGATGCGAATGACCTCAGTGAGTTACTCAAATGTGCCGACACAGCACTTAATGATGTTAAAGCACAAGGCCGTGGCGGTATGCGCATGTTTGATCAGGATATGTTTAATGCAGTACGGGAACAATCAGAACAACTGAATTGTGCGCACCAAATTATTCGTAATGTTGCCATCGAGGCGTTCTTCCAACCGAAAGTGTGTTTAGATTCAGAACGAATTATTGGTTATGAAGCGCTATTACGCTGGCGTGATGATCAAAATAACATTCAAAGCCCTGCACGAATTGCAGCAGCTTTTAATGATTATGAGTTATCCAGCCGTATTGGTGAGATTATGCAGCATCAGGTTTTCAAGCAGATTACTGAATGGCGTGCAAAAGGCTTACAAGTTGTGCCTATTTCAATTAATGCAGCACCTGTTGAGTTTATGCGTGATAATTTTGCAGAGATCTTTTTGAAACGTCTCAAAGCCTATCGCATCCCCTCGAAATTTGTTGAAATCGAGGTTACTGAATATCATTTGGCTGAACGCGGCTATGAATACGTGGTTCGCGCCTTAAAAAAACTCAAAGCAAATGGTGTGCGAATAGCACTGGATGATTTTGGTACAGGGCATTCGTCTCTGACTCATTTACGCGACTATCCCGTTGATATTATTAAAGTTGACTGCTCTTTTGTACAACGTTTAAGTGATGATAAATCGATTTATGCCATTGTCGAAGGGTTAGCCAAACTTGGTCCGCTTTTATCGATGGATATCGTTGCTGAAGGGATTGAAACTGAAATGCAATTGCAGCTTTTAAGAGATATGGGCTGTCATATTGGGCAAGGTTATCTGTTTAGTCCACCTGTTTGTGCTCAGCAGGCAGAAATGCAGTTGCTAAAACTACACTAGGCATGGCTTCAATAGCGACTGTTCTCATGAACTCAAACATGATTAGGCCATTGAGTTAAAGGCGAAAGCAGTAGCTTAGACGGGATAGAACTGAATTTTTTGTATAAAAAAGTGTTGTAAAAGCAAAAAAATCAGCGTATTTTAAATTTCAGATAACATATTTTTTGAAGATATAAAAATGTTAAAGCAACCTGTAATCTCTAACGCAAATTATTACTTCTGGCAATTTAGATAATTGCCTGAACGCGTTCGGGCATCAAGAGGTTGCCCACCTAGTTAATACCTGATCGGCAACCCTGATCAGGTTTTTTTATATCTGCTGTTTTAATAAATTTTGGAGTACTTCATGAAAACAACTAACTATTCATACTTTAGCAACTTTTATTGGTTTTACTTTAGTCAATTTATGACTTTAGCCCAGCAATCCATTAGACCCATAACGCTCAAATAAAAGATCGGACTGAACACCACAGTCCAAAGGATACAAACCAATGAATGCTCTAAATACTGTACTACAAAGTACTCAAACGACAGTTCAAGAAACACTTTTAAGTTTGCCGCAGCAACTCAAAGCGCAGTTGCCACTTTCAACGCCATTAAAACTACAAATTGCTGAACAGCGTCAAACCATTCAAAATATATTAGAAGGCAAAGACCATCGTTTAATGGTCATTACAGGCCCGTGTTCCATTCACGACCCTATTGCGGTTTTAGAATACGCTGAAAAGTTAAAACAATTACAAACCAAAGTTTCAGATCAGATTTTCTTCGTAATGCGTGCCTATATTGAAAAACCACGGACTACGGTGGGCTGGAAAGGTTTTTTATACGATCCTTTACTTGATGGATCTTCCAATATGCAGTTGGGATTAGAGCAGTCTCGAGCATTGTATTTAGCGATTATTGAAATGGGTTTGCCGATTGCTACAGAAATTTTAAGCCCGATGGCGACTGCTTATTTCGACGATCTGTTGGCATGGGGAGCTATTGGTGCGCGTACCAGCGAGTCGCAGATTCATCGTGAAATTTCGAGTCATATGCCGTTTAGTATTGGTTTCAAAAATGGCACAGATGGTTCAATTCAAATTGCTCTGGATGCGATTCAGTCTGCATCAAACCCTCACCAGTTCATGGGAATTGGGCAGCAAGGCATGGCATGTATGCTTCAGTCCCAAGGAAATCCGAAGCCACACTTGATTTTACGTGGTGCAAACTCGGGGCCTAACTATGCTTTAGCCGATATTCGTCATATGCAAGATAAAGTCAAAGATGAATTACCTGCTTTGGTGATTGACTGTAGTCATGGTAACAGTAGTAAAAATCCACTCAATCAACCTAATGTATTGCGTAGCATTGTTGCAGAACGTACGCAAAGCAATGTGTGTGGTGTCATGCTTGAAAGTCATTTGGTTGATGGTAATCAGAAAATTTCAGATGACATGGTCTATGGTCAGTCTGTTACGGATGGCTGTTTAGGCTGGGAAAAAACCGAGCAAGTACTTTTAGAGGTTGCCGACACATTACGCAGCCACGCTGTTCAACGTAGTGCTTAATCAACGCAGCCAAAAAGACCTTTCATTGAAAGGTCTTTTTTTTGTGATGTAGTTCAATAAATGAAGATAATAAATTGAAAAATAAGCTAAAAATTATTTATCAAACGATAAATTAGGTTGAGCTAGAGCAGAAACTTATGCAAAATCAGAAGCCTGAAAGAACACGATAAAAAATTGTATTTTGAAGAAAAGAAATGCTTTTTAAAGTCAGCTATTTGCACTAATTTTTAGAGAACACTATGTATTCTGCAGAACTTTTAGAAGAAGCCCGTCGGATGATGTTTCACATGCTCAGCAAAGTGGTTGAGTATGGTGGTTCAGACTTATTTATATCTGCAGACTTTCCGCCAAGTATTAAGCATCAGGGCCTTATGAAGCCATTGGGTCAACAAAACTTGCCATCTGATCAGACCAAACTCTTTGCTTATAGTTTAATGAACGAAAAGCAACGATTAGAGTTCGAAACTGAGCTGGAGTGTAATTTTGCAATTAGCGTTCCCAATGTCTCACGTTTTCGCGTCAATGTTTTTCAGCAGCAACTACATGTAGGTATGGTGATTCGTACGATTACCGCGGAAATTCCTAACTTCACCAAGTTACAACTTCCAACGTCTTTAAAAGACGTGATTATGGAAAAACGTGGTTTAGTATTGGTAGTTGGCGGTACAGGGTCGGGTAAATCGACATCTTTGGCGGCCATGATTGATCATCGAAATGAAAACTCGGCAGGGCACATTATTACGGTTGAAGACCCAGTGGAATATGTTCACAAGCATAAGAAATCGATGATTACTCATCGAGAAGTAGGTGTGGACTGTCACTCTTGGCACAATGCTTTGAAAAATACTTTGCGCCAAGCACCTGATGTCATTTTAATTGGTGAGATTCGTGACACGGAGACTATGGAGCATGCCATAGCTTTTGCAGAAACAGGCCACTTATGCCTAGGCACATTACATGCTAATAATGCAAATCAGGCTTTAGATCGAATTATTAACTTTTTCCCAGACGAACGTCGCAATCAACTTTTGATGGACTTATCTTCCAATATGAAGGCGATTATTTCACAGCGTCTGGTGCGAACTGAAGATGGGCGTGGTCGCCGAGCAGCAGTGGAAATCATGCTCAATACGCCGTTGATGTCAGACTTGATACTTAAAGGGAATTTCCATGAACTCAAAGAAGTGATGTCGAAGTCACGAGAGCTAGGTATGCAGACCTTTGATCAGGCTTTGTTTGATTTATACAATCAAGGTGCAATTGCTTATGAAGAGGCGCTACGAAATGCAGACTCGGTCAATGAATTACGTCTACAGATTAAGTTAAAGAGTAGTCGTGACAACCCGCAGTTAAGCTCAAATAGTGCTTTGTCTTTTGATCAAGCGGTTGCTGAAAAAGCCAAAGACGCTGAAGAAGAGAAGGCCGACGCCTAATTTTCTGAGTCCGTATGTTCATTGCGATGCGCATACGGACTGATATTTTAAGCGGTTTTCTTTCTATTCGCGATACGGCATAGAACAATAAACTTAAAATGGTTGTCAGTGCACAGAATAAATAGGTGAAGCTATAACCTTGCTTAGAAATGAGTAGACCCAACAATACAGAGCCAAGAGCAATACCTAAGTCATACATGGTAAAGAACGTGGAGGTCGCATGGCCAATCCGATGCTTTTCCGCACCTTGAATAGCTAAAGTTTGTAGACAAGGCTGTGCAGAACCAAAGCCCATGCCAACGCATACTGCCGCAACCAATAAACCCGTCAGAGATTGAATCTGACTGAGACTCACAAGTCCTAAGCTAAATAATATAATCGCTGGGTAAATCACATAGCTCGCTCCGCGACGGTCATAAATTTTACCTGTAATCGGGCGTAGACTCATCATGGAAATCGCAAAGACGATAAAAAACAAGCTCGCGTAGTTCAGCAGATGTTTAGACTCTGCATAAGTTGAAATGAACGACATAATACTGGCATAGGAAAAAGAAACGATCATACCCATAATTGAAATATTCAAGGCTTTAGTTTCAACAAAGTCATGGATACTGAGCTTGCGCTTCACGGGTGGTGTCAATTTTTGAGTGGTCTGCTGAATTGGGATAAAGAAGCAAAACAAGAAACCGAGACAGACACTAAACGCTAAAATTCCTGCGACCATTGGATAGGATACAGACTGGATCAGGGTTAAACCGAGGAATGGCCCAAGTACAATCCCCAGATTAATGGACATGACAAAATAGCCCATGCCTTCGCCTTTACGTTTTTCTGGAATAAACTCATTGACGATAGGTACGGCAACTGTGGTGACGATGCTGAACCAAATGCCATGTAGAAAACGAACCAGTAACAACAGTTGTAAATTATCAGCAAACAAATAGGCCAAGGAAAACAAACAAAATAGGGCTTCCGCGATAAAAAGCGTTTTCTTATTTCCCAATTTTTCAATAATGAGTCCGCTAAAAGGGCGAACTGCGATAGACGATGCCATGAACAAAGTCATGGCTAAGCCTGCTTGTGCAAGGCTTCCACCCAAATCATTCAAAATATAGATTGGGAGGATTGAGGTCTGCGCAAAGTAAAAGATGAACAAAAACAGATTGTTCACTAAGCAAAGAATAAAAGACTTATTCCATAGCGACGATGTATTAAGAGCAGACATGCAGAACCTTTGGTTCGAAGAAGAGGCCACAGGGCGTGAGCTGTTGCTATTATTTTATGCAGAAGCTAGGTCACGGCTGTGAAATTAGAATAACCAAATTATAAGATAATGCACGTGAAAAGTATAATTATAGTAATAAATGCTGGTATTTAAGCGAGTTGAACTGAAAAATATTAAGTTAATTTATCAAAATAAGAGGATAGTTGCAAAAAATCAGTCCGCAGACTGATTTTTTGAGCCGTAAATATGAATACTAGGCTTATAGACCTGCTTCATAGGCTGTGCTTGAAAGGAGTTGTTCTACATCTGCGATATTGTCTGGTTTGATTTTATAAATCCAACCTTTGCCGTAGGGGTCATCATTGACGAAGTCAGGATCATCTTCCAGATTGGCATTGATTTCTACCACGGTGCCAGAAACTGGTGCATGAATATCAGAAGCTGTTTTTACAGATTCAACCACACCCGCTTGTTCGCCTGCAGTGATTTGTTGACCAACTTCTGGTGTTTCAACGTAGACTAAATCGCCTAAGGCATCCTGTGCATGGTCTGAAATACCAGTTACAACAAGATCACCTTCAATACGCACCCATTCATGTGTACTTGCATACTTCAATTCTGAAGGATGATTCATGAATAACTCCTTAAAATACAAAAATCATTTTTCGCATGATTTATACATGCTTTTTTATCAAAACAAAAGATCTATAAATACGGATCTTTACGCCAATTACTCGGGCTGCGGCCACTCCAACGCTTAAATGCTCGGCTGAAATTTGCCACATCACTATATCCCAGTTCATCTGCGATTTGCTCTAAGCTATAGTCTGTACGTGACAAAAGTGACGTGGCATGACGGTAACGCACTTCATCCACAATGGTTGAAAAAGACGTGCTTTCAGCAGCCAGTTGGCGCTTCAGTGTTCGATCAGACATGTGTAAGAGGTCAGCGACATGCTCGATGCTTAAATAGTGTTGTTCTGAGCGCGTCAAAATGTCACGTACACGCATCGATAATCTTCGGCGTTCGCCCATGGCTGAGAGCTCAGCTTCACACTGATTAATGGCTATTTGGCTTGCAAGTGGGTCAGCATTGACCATTTTAAAGCCGAGATAATGCTTATCAAAACTCAAAAGTAAATGTGGTTGATCAAAGCGAACACTATGGTTAGGTAGCTTTGCACGATAGCGATCAAAGCCTTCGGGTTCTGGAAAATCGAAATCAATTTCCCCAGCCAGATTTTCAATACCAGTGAGCGCCTTACTCATCGAAACAATGCCAAAAATAATACTGATCGCAATATCGGTACGCAACGGTTCTATATCGACATCACAGCGTAATTGTAAAGTCGCTTTTTCGCCAAAGGTGGAAAAGAAAAGCTGCAAAAAAGGCATGCGCAGTTGAATAAAGCGGTTAGCAAGTACCAAGGCTTCGCCAATATCATGAGTTGTCATAATGGCATAGCCAATGAAGCCATGAATTGAAATACGCATTTGCGTGCCTAGATGGTAGCCAAGCGTGGGCTCACCAGTGAGACGGCTGGCCAACTTCACAAGTTCATTGGCAGTATGAACAGGTATGCGAAAGTCCGGCTCTGCGAGTTGTTCGCTCGTGAGTTGAAAAGGGGAAAATAGCGTCTCTGCGTTATAGCCCCAACGAGACACAACATCTAACAACAATAAGCCATAAACACCAGGAATTCCTTGATCTTGGCGAAGTGAAACTGTTTTCATGCGCGATCCATTGCATTTTTCTTTCTTTTCTAACTGAAGTTATATTGGCATGAATATTTCAAATTCATGGAGCATATTGTTGGACAATATGTTCCGAGCCTATATCAATTCAGTATCTTTTACATTTTTGATTTAGTGGAACGATATTATAAATATCATAAATTTCTGAGCAAAAATATAAGACTCTCGATAAAAATCAAGGCTCAGCAAATGATGCTAAAAGTTAAGTAAAATCTTTTCAAAATCAGCACGCTAAAATCATTGATGATAATGATCTAAGCGTGCTGAGGACGGGAAGTAAAATTAGGCTTCTTTCTTTTTAATTGGATGTTGTTCCGTTAAAAATCCACCTGTTTGACGCTGCCAAAGGTGCGCATAGATACCATTTTTTTGAATCAGCTCTTCATGTGTCCCTTGTTCTGCAATACGACCTTCATCAAGCACAATCAAACGATCCATTTGAGCAATGGTTGAAAGACGGTGTGCAATCGCAATCACCGTTTTATCTTGCATTAAGTCATCAAGGCTAGATTGAATTGCAGCTTCAACTTCTGAGTCTAGGGCACTGGTGGCTTCATCTAAAATTAAGATTGGTGCATCTTTCAAGAACACACGAGCAATGGCGATACGCTGGCGTTGGCCACCTGAAAGTTTCACTCCACGTTCACCAACATAGGCTTCATAACCTGATTTACCACGTAAGTCAGTCAGCTGAGGAATAAACTCTTCGGCTTTGGCTTTACGTACAGCAGCATACATTTCTTCATCACTGGCATTGGGACGGCCATATTTGATATTTTCTGCGACACTACGGTGTAGCAGGGAGGTGTCTTGAGTCACTAAGGCAATATTACGACGTAAACTGTCTTGGGTGACATCTTCAATATTCTGTCCATCAATTAAAATTTCACCCTGTTTCAATTGATAAAAATGCAGCAATAGTTGAATCAGTGTTGATTTCCCTGCACCAGAGCGGCCAACGATCCCAATTTTTTCACCAGCTCGGATGCGTAGGTTTAAATTGTCGATGACATTTTTACTGTTGTACGCAAAAGTTACGTCTTTAAATTCAATCACGCCTTGTTTAACCTCAAGGTCTTTGGCATCAGGTTTGTCTTGAATCGTGATCGAACGACCGAGGGTTTTCATGCCGTCTTGAATGGTGCCGACACTTTCAAAAAGTGCTGAGGTTTGCCACATGATAAATTCAGCAATACTGCTCAGTTTTAAAATCATAGCCGTTGCAGCAGCAATAACACCGAGTTCAACTCGCCCATTCATCCATAACCAAACTGCAGTGCCCAATACGCCTGCGTACAGCACTATATTTAAAAACAGGATGCTGATTTCATACTTAGCACCTAAACGCATTTGTTTATAAACGGTGACCATGAACTCTTGCATCGAGGATTTGGCATATAAGCTTTCTCGTCCTGCATGGGCAAAAAGCTTTACTGTTTGAATATTGGTATAAGCATCGGTAACACGGCCAGTCATCACAGCTCGGGCATCGGCTTGTTCATTTGAAACTTTGCTCAAACGTGGAATGAAGTAATACGCAGCGCAGATAAACAAAGCCAACCAGACCAGTAAAGGTAATATTAGGAGCGGGGAGATAGCGGCAAGCACCAGATTGACCGTGACAAAATAAATCAGCACATAAGCCAACATGTCACCCAAAATAACCCAAAACTCACGTATTGCCAGTGCAGTTTGCATGACTTTTGCGGAGAGTCTTCCTGCAAAATCATTGTGAAAAAAGTCGAGGCTTTGCTTCAGCAGTAAATTATGAAAGCGCCAGCGCAGACGCATCGGAAAAGTGCTAAATAATATTTGGTGTTTAATAATCGACTGTAAACTGGCAAATAAAATATTGGCCAATAAAATACAGAATAACAGGACTAAATTTGAACCATGTTCTGCTAAAAATGTTTCTGGCTGGCTTTTACTGAGCCAGTTTACTAAGTCACCAATTTTGGCATAAAACAAGGCTTCAAAACTGGCAGCACCAGCCGTGAATAAAACCAAAATCAGCAAATAGCCACGCACACCTTTAGCGGCCTGCCATACAAACGGAAAGAACGTGGTCGGTAAAGGTTGGTTTAAACCTTCTTCTGGATAGGGATCAACACGTTTTTCAAACCATTTGAACATGAATAAAACCTTCTAAAAATAAGCCATTTATAATGGTAATGGCTTGTTTTATAAATAAGCAGAATTTGAAAATTTTAGCATGAAAAGACCTCAGTGGTCTGTGTAAATTGCGAGAGACTAAACGATGTTGTAGCAGTATGGATAGCAAGAAATGTAGATGAATAGATATAAAAGTCTGATATAGAGAAGAGTGATAAAAGGGAATCCAAGCAAATGAATCCCCCAAGATGCTTAAAGCATTAGTTTGCTTGAGCTTCTGATGTCGCAACCGCATCAGATGCAGCAGCTTCTGAAGCAGGTGCTGCATTTTCAGTTGCAACAGCAGCTTGAGTGGTTTCTACAACTTGAGTTTCTGCTGCAAAAGAAGATGTCGCTGCTACAGCTAAAAGGGCAGCACATAAAGATTTATTTAAAGTATTCATTTTAGAAAGTCTTACAAAGTGAAAAGGAGTGGCTAATTTAATGAAGAGAAAAGGTTGATATTGTGATATTGCGGTATATTTCATGTAAATGATCACATAATTGACTTACATAATACACAACGTAAATAACACAGTTGTTGAAAAACTAATGTTATGTATTTTTCAGAATCTTTATTCTAGAGTGGGTGATTTAGAACATATGTTGAAACGCTTATTCTGCGTTTTTAAAACCTTAGTATGCTAAACCTAGAGTGGTTTTAGCATACCAAAGTGAAAAAAATTACGGGTTTGATAGTGCGATTTGCATGTCATATCCCGATGGAGCTTGGTAAATTTTGAGACCAAATTCGGGAAGAATGGCAATTAAATGATCGAAGATATCCGACTGAATCGCTTCATAATCTTTCCATGCAATTTGATTGCTAAATGCATAAATTTCCAGCGGCAAACCTTTTTCAGTCGGTTGTAGCTGACGCACGATTAAAGACTGGTGTTTTGAAATGTTCGGATGCTGATTAAGGTACAGCTCAACATACGCACGGAAGGTCCCGATATTGGTTAAACGTCGCTGATTACAAGGAGATGTATTGCTCAGTTTTTGATTAAACTCAACCAGCTCTGTGCTTTTGTGATCCAAATATTGGTCTAATAATAAAAACTCTTTAAGTTTGCTTTGTTCTGCTTCAGACATAAAGTGAACGCTACTTTGGTCAATATAAAGTGAGCGTTTGATACGACGTACGCCTGCCTGTGACATACCCCGCCAGTTTTTAAAAGTATCTGTGACCAATTTGTTGGTTGGAATTGTGGTAAAGGTTTTATCAAAGTTCTGTACAGTGATGGTATGTAATGACATATCAATGACATCACCGTCTGCATTCAGAGATGGCATTTCAATCCAATCTCCAATGCGAACCATGTCATAGGATGAAATCTGAACAGAAGCCACCAAAGACAAAATGGTGTTTTGGAAGACCAACATCAGCACTGCCGCCATTGCACCAAAGCCCGCTAGCAAGGTGAAGACATCTTTCTTCAAGAAAGTCCCTAAGATCATCAGGCCACAAACGATGAAAATAATGAGTTTGATCAGCTGTAAATAGCCTTTGATGGGCTTATTTCTAGACTTTGGATTACGTTGATAAACCAAATTGAAGATATTCAGTAATTCACCAATCGCCAGCGCAATGGTTAAGAAAATAAAGGCCTGTGCCGCCATTTGGACAAAGGTGACCATTTTCGTAGATAGGTGAGGAACGGTAACGATACCATTCATAATGACGATTGCTGGGACAATGTTCGCAATTCGACGAATCACACTATGCTGCGACATGATGTCGTGATTGGCAAATTTTAGCTTAGTGATGAGATGCCGAATACCACGAACGACAACATGCTTGGCAATAATATACGCCAGTATAGCCACTAGAATGAGTATGCAGAATCCTGTCAACATTTCGATCCAAGGATACTGATCTGACCAGTCTTTTAAACTCTGTATGAAATGAAAATTATCCAAAATGCGATCTTCTTTTGATTAAAACACTGTAAATAGTGTAATCAGCTATACGAATTAAGCAAATTGTGTCACTAAGTTTATACATGTTTTCAACGACTTGTTTATTTACTCTCGTAGATTTGTTTTTTAAATCGATATTTGAATGTCATGAAGCATAAATTGTTAATGGTCGGGATATGTCAGAGCAGTGGAATGGTAAATTAGTTTTATAATGAACTAGGAAAAAACGAAGCTTCCAATATGGAAGCTTCTGATGGTTCAAATTACCACATGAGATCATCAGGGATCACGTACGCAGCATATGGATCTTCCTCATCGGTGACTGCTTCATTTTTCTCAGAGGTATTTATGATAATAAAGCCTTCAAGTTTGGCATTAATACGATCAGCTAAAGCTTTAGGTAAGAAGGCGTAGCTTTCATGATCACGTGCAATCACGAGGCTACCAGCAACCAAGGCATTGTAAATTTGTTGATTGATATATTGTTTTTTGATTTTGCCATCGTCAATAAACTGATAGGCCACGTCACCATCGGTATCCCGGATTTTATGTTGCGTGATCATTTGAATGATCGTCGCTTTGAGCTCTTTTTCTTGCAATATCGCTTTCTTCTCAAGTTCAATAGCCTGATCTTTGGCCTGTTTTTGCTGTTTGTCTTGTGCAATTTTTGCCTTGATCTCTGCTTCACTGCTTTGACCTGTTCTTTGCTCATGCACTGCTTGTTTAGAAAGTTTTTTGGCCTTTTTGTTGTCAACTAAACCGGCTTTGAGTAACTGAGCCTGTAATGCATTTTTTACCATAGCGAATTCCACAACTGCGTTTAAAAACGACGATAACGAAAGTAAATGATCCAATATACAACACTAAGGATCAAGCTTAATGCTGTTGGAACTAAAAAAGAATTGAGTTTTAAATAGGGATACATCCAACTTGCACAGAGTCCACCGATCAAAAAGCCACTTAAAATCAAAAGATGTAAAACTACACGCCGACGCTCAACCACGAGTCCGCGCACACGATAACCAAGCGCTAAGCCGAGATCGGTAAGAACACCCGATAAATGTGTGGTGCGAATGATGGTGCCTTTATAATGGCTCACCATGGCATTTTGCACACCCATTGCGACGCAGGCCCAGAGTAAAGCATAGCGTGGAAAATAAGGCAGAAAGAACCAACACAAAAAAATAAAAAAAGCCACTAACGTGAGTGGTACGCCATAGCGGCGTCCCAATCGAAAGTGACTATTTCCCAGAATTACACCGCTATAAAATGAACCGATGACATAGCAGAGTGTTACTAATAGCAAATATAAAATGCTTTCGGGTTGCCAATGTACAAGCGACATCGCCAAAACACTTACATTACCAGTCATATGGGAAACAGACTGGTGTAAAACAGTCACCAGTCCTAAGACATTAATCATTCCTGCATTGACTGCAAGAAAGAATGCCCCCAGTTGAATCCAAAGTGGTAAGTGTTGAAATGGCATAACTTCAAAAAAGAAATAATATACTGATTCTACAATATATTATTTTGAAGCGCGGTCAACTGCTGCAGTAAATAATACGTCAGTTGATGAGTTCAATGCTGTTTCAGTAGAGTCTTGTAGTACGCTAATCACCATACCAATTGCAACCACTTGCATTGCAATATCAGATGAAATACCAAATAGGCCACATGCCACAGGGATCAACAGCAAAGAACCACCTGCAACACCAGAAGCACCACAAGCTGAAACTGTTGCAAGCACAGATAAAATCATCATGGTGGTAAAGTCAACATTAAGACCTAGTGTATTGACTGCTGCCAGTGTAAGCACAGTAATAGTCACTGAGGCGCCGGCCATGTTAATGGTCGCACCGAGTGGAATGGCTACACTCGCTGTAGATTCAGCAACACCCAAACGTTTTGCAAGATCTAAGTTCACAGGAATGTTTGCAGCAGAACTACGCGTGAAGAAAGCAGTGATACCACTTTCACGTAAACACTGAAATACCAAAGGATATGGATTGCTACGTGTTACCACAGCAACCATAAGCGGGTTGATGACTAAGGCAACGAAAGCCATTGTACCGAGTAAGACGGCCAATAAATGTGCATAGCTTGCTAAGGTACTTAAACCTGTTTCTGCAAAGGTTACCGCCACTAGACCGAAAATACCGATCGGCGCAAAGTTAATCACCAAACGAATCACGCTATTTACTGCGTGTGCAGTATCATTGAGTAAGTCTTTGGTTGAGTCTTTGGCATGACGGAATGCAGCACCCAAGGCTACAGCCCATGCTAAAATACCAATGAAGTTTGCTTCACTAATGGCAGTTACAGGGTTAGCAATAAAGCTCAGCAGTAAGTTCTTAAAGATTTCAATCAAGCTGCTTGGTGGTTGTAAGTCAGTATTTGCAGGTAAGTTTAAGAACAAAGTACTTGGGAAAGCGATGCTGACAGCAACTGCTGAAAAAGCAGCCAGTAACATACCCACGGCATACATGATGATGATAGGACGTAGATTCGCACTATGACCTACTTTAAAATTTGCAATAGAAGCAAGAACCAAGACAAATACAAGTACAGGCGCGACAGATTTTAACGCTTTAATAAATAAGTCGCCTAGCAGGCTCAAATAAGGTGCAACGCCTGGGAAAACAAGGGCTACACCAATACCCAAAATAATGGCAATAATAATTCGAGTAACTAGACTCATTCGCGCTAAAACAGAAAACATAGAGGCGCCTTGTTGAAATTATGAGGACAAAATACGGATTTTAAGTGCGCCATTTTATACCTAATTTGCTAACTGACTGAAAAATATTTAAATATAAAAATTAAGTTATTGTAATTCCAGTTTTTATTATTCATTTTAATTCATAAAAACGACATATTTAATGGATTTTTATCATAAATGCCTGCTTGATATTTCTCACTAAATTGAAAAAGTACAAGCATGCATTCAGTCTCTTATGAAGTTTTAAGCAGCTGAGGTGAAAGGGTCTGAATGGCTTGATAGTGAGTTAAAAAGACATTCCCACTCAAATGTTTCAATAGTTTTGAGCTTTGCAGTCGATCCATCACAGGACCTTTAACTTCGGACAAATGCAGTTGAATGTTTTGCTTGGCCAATTCTAGATTAATATCTTCCAGCATTTCTAAAGCACTCAAGTCGATACTACTCACACTGGAGCAATTAATCACCACATGAGCTAACTCAGGTTGTTGGCTCACAGCATTGATCAGCTCGCCTTTCAATATATTGGCATTTAAGAAGGTTAGACTTTCATCTATACGCATTGACAGTACTTGTGCCGTCGTCTGAACTTGATGGCGTTCAACATTGCGAAAATGTTGCGTCCCCTCGACCAAGCCAATCACAGCAATATGTGGCCGGCTAATCCGCCAAAGCAACAAAATAAAGGTTGAGATCATGCCAATGATCAGGCCAGTTGAAATATCGATACAGACAACACCAAAAAAGGTAATCCACATCGCGATACCATCTGCTTTGGAATACTTCCATGCTTCGATGAAGGGTTTAAAGTCCACAAGTTTCCATATGGAGACGATAATTGTTGCAGCCAAAATAGCTAAAGGAAGGTCTTGAAAGAAACCTGTAAAGTATAAGCTCACTACAATAATCAACAGCGAAGAGAGCACACCCGCCATAGGGGTCTGAGCGCCTGCATCTGCATTAACGACAGTACGAGAAAGGCTGCCTGTTACAGGAAAGGCCGAACTGAAACCTGCACTGATATTGGCTAACCCCAAAGCGATAAGTTCTTGGTTGCTATTGAGTTGACTTCGATTTTGTAAAGCCGTGGCTTGAGCAATGGAAAGTGATTCAACAAAACTGATCATCGCGATCATGGTTGCACCTGGCAAAAGTTGCAGAACTAAAGTCCAGTTCCAATACGGCATATCGAGTGGAGGCATACCAGATGGAATGATTCCGACGGTTTTGATTCCAAGCGTTTGCAGTTGGAAAAAATAGACCAAGGCAATCGAGGCAACCACTAAAAATAAAGGAATAGTACGCGAAAGTAATACGGTCGATCCGAACCAACCTTTTAAGGTATTAGTATTCAGCAGCTTTGGTACATAAATTAAAAATACGATTGCGCACAGTCCAAACAGCAGCGTACCTATATGAGTCAAACTGATGTATTGCCAAACACTTACCACAAACTCGGGGATATTATTGGCTTTTAAAGGCAGATCGACAATAAACTTCAACTGACCCAACGCAATCAGCAAAGCAGATGCAATAATGAAACTTTGGATGACGGGGTGGCTAATCAGTTGGATGAGGAAACCAAAGCGAAATAAACCCAACAGTAGGGAAATGATACCGACCATTAGTGCTAATAAACATGCCGCTTGTATATAAACTGGTGAACCAACTTCAAACATCGAGTTCAAAGTCGCAAAGGTCATCATCGAAATGATGGCAACAGGGCCAATAGAAAGTGTGGGACTGCCACCAATGATGGCATAAATAATCATTGGGATAATGCTGGCATATAACCCAGTGATTGGTGGTAAGCCTGCCAACATGGCATAGGCCATGCCTTGAGGTACCAACATGGCAATGACGATAAAAGATGCAAGTAAATCTGACTTAAACGTAGGCGCGTCATAGTGCTTAAGCCACTGCCATGCGGGGAGATAATGGATTAGACGACGATTCCAATCAGACATAAAACAATCTAAATCATAAATATAGATATATTATGCATAAAAAATGCTAAGAAGTCTTAGCATTCGTTTTCATAGCACAGAAAATATAGAGTGATTTGGTTTAGAGACGTGGTTTTGGGCAGTACAAGCTATACAAAGTATTTAAAACTTCAATCATGCGTTCATCTTTAATGGAGTAATAAATTTGCTTACCATCACGGCGCGTATTTACCACATCACTTTTACGTAACATCATTAATTGTTGAGAAAGAGTCGGCTGTTTGATGTCGGTAATTTCTTCAATTTGAGAAACATTCAGTTCTTGTTGCGACAAATGACACAAAATTAATAAACGATCAGTATTGGCTAGAGATTTTAAAATACTCACAACAACTTCAGCAGAGTCGCGCATAGACGTTATTTCAAGTCCTGTGTTCATTTAAAACCTACTCATAAAACAAAACAACTGTGTGCTTAGTATAAAACCAAGCCGTTCATAATGCTGTCTTTTCAAGTCCAATATGCATGGCTTTTAGTGAAATAAAATATTAGCTAAAGTTATATATACTTAATATTTACATCAAAATTAGTTATTCGAAATATTACTTAAGTTCTCGATATTTATATAATTTAAGCCGATTTTTTAAATTAAAAACTCATTCTTTATGATTATTTATAATAAGCTTTGAATATTTTATCATATAGAGCA
This sequence comes from Acinetobacter sp. BMW17, assembly GCF_001592855.1. Classification (NCBI taxonomy): domain Bacteria; kingdom Pseudomonadati; phylum Pseudomonadota; class Gammaproteobacteria; order Moraxellales; family Moraxellaceae; genus Acinetobacter; species Acinetobacter sp. BMW17. The sequence goes on along the minus strand of NZ_LSOD01000045.1, from coordinate 79,100 downwards.
TTAAAATCATAATTACAGAGCTTTTTAAAAAATTCATTATAAATTTAAAAAATACAAACATTTATTAAAAGGCATAATTATTGCTAGATAATATTTTTGACCAAAAAGTAAACTTTGAGATGAATGTACAAATTTTTCCATCCCATATAGATGATGCTGATTATGTGGTCTTATCATCGGGTTTAGGTGGACATGCGCAGTTTTGGCAGCCACAAATTCAAGACCTACAAACCAAATTTCATGTCCTAACTTACGATCAAGAAGGTTGCCATGAAAACAGTACATTATTAAAACCAGATTATTGTATACGCGATTTGGGCCAGCAGCTTTTGCTGATTTTAAAGCAACAACATATTCAACGGTTTCATTTTATCGGCCATGCACTGGGTGGTTTTATTGGTGCGGAGTTGGCATCCTTATGCCAATCGACCGAGTATCAGATGTTGTCAATCACGATTTTAAATGGGTGGGACACGTTAGATGCGCATACCTATAAATGCTTTGAAACCCGAATTAATCTTTTAACATGTGCAGGCACAGAGGCTTATGTCAAAGCACAGGCCTTGTTTTTATATACACCAGCTTGGATTTCAGCAAATATAGAAAGTATTCAAAAACAAGAACAGTTTCAAATTCAAAACTTTCCACCGCATGAAAATGTATTGCGACGGCTAAGTGCTTTAATGGACTTTGAACTGAGCGAGGAGGTACGAGCCGCTTTGCAGAATATACCGATGCATTTGATTGCAAACCAAGATGATTTCCTTGTGCCTTACCAACGCTCACAAAACCTAAAACGGTTGTTTCCGCATGCACAGTTGACTCTTTTAAAGCAGGGCGCTCATGCAGCGACTGTAACCGAAACAGTCGTGATGAATAAGGAAATGTTGGCTTTTTTAACAGTGCTGGAAAGTTTAGTTTAGATTATCGATTGTTTAATTTGGCTTTATAAATTGAAGGTGTATAGGTTTTGAAATCTATACACCTTTTTTATTTAGGCTAAAAATATAAAAACTCTAGTTTGGATCACTTACCGCACAATCATTGATCACTCCTCACAGAGATAGTGCATAAAATAAAAACTAATTTTACTTTTTGGTAAAAAATAAAATTAATTAAAAATATTTAATATATTGAAAAATAATAATAAATAATAGTTGGCATAGCTTGTGCAAATATATTTTTATCAAACTAAAGGTTAAAAGTCTTGCTGTATTTAGCCTTTGATGTTCTGCGAATAATGAAATAAGTGTAGAGGATAAACGAGATGAAAATAGGTGTATTTTGCCCGATTGGAAATAATGGCTGGCTGCTTTCGGAAACCGCGCCACAGTACATGCCTTCATTTGAACTAAACAAAAAAATTGTTCAACGTGCTGAGCATTATGGTTTTGACTTTGCTTTGTCGATGATCAAACTGCGTGGCTTTGGCGGGAAAACAGAGTTTTGGGATCATAACCTAGAAACATTTACCTTGATGGCTGGGCTCGCTGCGGTGACAAGTAAAATCCAAATCTATGCAACAGCTGCGACGTTGGTGATGCCGCCTGCAATTGTGGCACGAATGGCGTCAACCATTGATTCCATTTCAAATGGTCGTTTTGGTTTAAATGTCGTGACAGGCTGGCAAGCACCCGAATATACGCAAATGGGGATGTGGCCAGGAGATGAATATTTTGCACAGCGCTATGAATATCTTTCTGAATATGTAGAAATTTTGCGTGAACTCTGGGCGACAGGTCGTTCAGATTTTAAAGGAGAGCATTTTACTATGCAGGACTGCCGTGTGAGCCCACGTCCACAAGCGGATATGAAGATTATCTGTGCGGGTCAGTCTGATACAGGTCTTGAATTTTCTGCCAAATATGCCGATTACAACTTTGTTTTCGGTAAAGGGCTGAATACACCGACAGCCTATGCAGAAATCAATGAGCGCTTAAAACAGCAAACCGATAAAACAGGGCGTGATGTACAAACCTATGTGCTGTTTATGGTGATTGCTGCAGAAACCGATGAAGAGGCGCATGCGAAATGGCAAACATATAACGCTGGTGCGGATATGGAGGCGATTAATTGGCTAATGAACCAAGGTGGTAAAGATACCAAATCTGGAACAGATACCAATATTCGCCAAATGGCCTCTTCGGTTTCGCCTGTGAATATCAATATGGGAACGTTAGTCGGTTCGTTTGAACATGTTGCACACATGTTAGATGAAATTGGTGAAATTCAGGGGACTGAAGGTATTTTGCTTACCTTTGATGACTTTGTTCAAGGGGTCGAAGACTTTGGTCAGCGTATACAACCTTTGATGAAATGCCGTGAACATATCGTGGTTGAAGCGGATGCGCCACGCGTTGTTTTGGAGAAAAGCGCATGAATGAATCTATAGTCTGTGCAGAATTTACTAAACAAAGCCTGTACGCAAAAACATTAAAAGCAGAACCCGAACAGATTGCTTTAGCACCTGAACACACTGCATTGATTGTGATTGATATGCAAAATGCCTATACCTCAGTAGGTGGCTATTTGGACTTGGCCGGGTTTGATGTATCTAAAACCAAACCTGTGGTTGAAAACATTCAAAAAACCATTACTGCTGCACATGCAGCTGGCATTCAGGTGATTTACTTTAAAAATGGTTGGGATGACCAGTACCGTGAAGCAGGAGGGAGTGATTCACCAAACTTCCATAAGTCGAATGCTTTAAAAACCATGCGCAAAAATCCAGAGCTGCAGGGAAAACTACTGGCAAAAGGTGGTTGGGATTTTGAGTTGATTGATGCACTCAAGCCTGAACCACAAGATTTAGTCATAGAAAAGCCTCGCTATAGTGGATTCTTTAATACTGCGTTGGACAGTATGTTGCGGGTGCGAGGAATCCGAAATTTAGTTTTTGTCGGTATTGCGACCAATGTCTGTGTCGAGTCGACTTTAAGGGATGGTTTTTTCTTGGAGTATTTTGGAGTCGCTCTTAAAGATGCGTGCTATCAAGCTGGGCCTATCGAGGTGCAAGAAGCAAGTCTCTATAACATCAAAACCTTTTTTGGTTGGGTGTCTGATACACAAAATTTTGTGAATACCTTTCAAACTTCAGGCAGTCAAACACTGGCAAAAACAGCATAAGTCATACATACGAAAGATAGAGGAAACCTCATGCCTAAAGAAATTATTGTGCCTGAAGGCACAGCGAAACCACTTGCACCATTTGTACCTGCAACTAAGTCTGACAATATCGTTTATGTATCAGGCACCTTGGCCTTTGATGAACACAACAACGTTGTTCACGTTGGTGATGCAGCAGCACAGACTCGACATATTTTAGAAACCATTAAACGAGTCCTTGCAACCGCAGGTGGCACAATGGATGACGTCACTTTTAATCATGTTTTTGTGAAAGATTGGGCCGATTATGGCGCGATTAATGCTGTATATGCCGAGTATTTTCCAAACGATAAACCTGCACGCTATTGCGTACAGACTGGACTGGTCAAGCCAGAGGCTTTGGTTGAAATCGCTTCGGTTGCACATGTGGCTTAAGTGGAATAATCAAATTTTAATGCCCTGATATACGATTTTTTAGGGCATGGAGAATACGATGAATGCAAAACTGATGAATCAAGATCAAGTTGAAACCATGCTGAATAACAAAGCACCAGAGGCAATGGGTGAGTCGATGCTGGATCAACACACGTTTCGTCAAGGTATGGCGAATCTGGGGGCTGCGGTCAATGTGATTACAACAGATGGAGGGGCAGGTCAGGCAGGCTTTACGGCATCGGCAGTATGTAGTGTGACCGATACACCGCCAACGTTGTTGGTGTGTTTAAACCGTTCAGCCTCGGTGTTTGAGACGTTTAAAACCAATCAAGTGTTATGTGTAAACACGTTGTCGAGTCAGCAACAACACTTATCTAATCTGTTTGGGGGGAAAACGCCAATGCCCGAACGTTTTGCTCAAGGCACATGGTCCACACTGTTGACCAATGCACCTGTATTGGAGGATGCCTTGGTGAGCTTTGATTGTGAAGTGGTACAGACTATGTCTGTAGGTAGCCATGACGTGCTGTTTTGCCAAGTCAAAGCCATGAAGCAAAGTTATGGACTAAATGCGCTGATGTATTTTAACCGTGGTTACTGTGAGCCATTACCAATGTGCTAATTCAAAAATTCCTACTTTTACAAGGAGGGGAAACCCATGCAAACAAAAGAATCGTGGTTTCCAAAATTTGAGCCTTATCAAGGCGATTTAGATACAACGCCTGTGCAAACAGATGAATATTTACCCGCAGGAAAAAGCATTATTTTGGGGTTACAACATGCTTTTGCCATGTTCGGTGCAACCGTACTTGCCCCATTGCTGATGGGCTTTGATCCGAATCTAACGATCTTCATTACAGGCATTGGTACGATACTCTTCTTCCTCATGACCGGTGGACGTATGCCAAGTTATTTGGGGTCAAGCTTTGCGTTCATTGGAGCAGTGGTCGCAGTTACGGGTTATACAGGTGTTGGAGCAAACCCAAATCTTTCTTTAGCACTGGGTGGAACCATTGCGTGTGGAGTGTTGTACGCGTTAATTGGCTTAATTGTGATACGCACTGGTACGGCATGGATTGAAAAGCTGATGCCACCTATTGTGACAGGCGCCATCGTGATGATTATTGGCTTACACCTTGCACCAGTTGCGATCAAAAGTGTGTCAGCCAATCAGTTTGACTCTTGGATGGCGTTAATCACGATTATTTGTATCAGTGTCATTGCGGTATTTACCAAAGGTATGGTGCGCCGTTTACTGCTACTTTTAGGCTTAGTTGCATCGTATTTTATTTATTTTTTACTCACTAATGTCATGGGTTTTGGTACTGCAATTGACTTTGCAAAAGTCGGTCAAGCAGCATGGTTTGGTTTACCAACTTTCCACAGCCCAACCTTTGATGTAAACGCCATGATGTTGATTGCACCCGTTGCGATTATTTTAGTGGCGGAAAACTTAGGACATTTCAAAGCTGTATCGGCGATGACGGGGAAAAATTTGTCTCCTTATATGGGGCGCGGTTTCTTTGCAGATGGCGTATGTACCACACTGTCTGCTTCAGTTGGTGGCACAGGGATGACCACCTATGCTGAAAACATTGGAGTGATGGCAGTCACTAAAGTTTATTCAACCACAATCTTTGTTTTTGCAGGTGTATTTGCGATTTTACTGGGGCTTTCGCCTAAGTTTGGCGCAGTGATTAGCACAATTCCCGTTGCACTCTTGGGTGGTGCATCCATTGTGGTTTTTGGTTTGATTACCGTTGCTGGCGCAAAAATTTGGGTCGATAACAAAATTGATTTGACCAAGAACAGTACTTTAATGATTGGTGCAGTGTGTCTGATTATGGGAACTGGTAATTACAGCTTACAAATTGGTAGTTTTGACCTAGGTGGTATTGGCACTGCAACACTAGCAGCCATTCTGCTTAATCTTTTCTTGAACCGAGGCAGTGAGAAAGAGCCAGTCGTAGAAAAGTCGGACGATCAAATTAATAGCACTATTGCACACAGTTAGGAGTACGTTTTGAGTCTAAATATTGCATTTATAGGACTTGGGGCAATGGGTTGGCACATGGCCTCCCATTTGCCAAAACTGGGTCATCCTGTTTGGGTGTGGAATCGCACAGCGGAAAAAGCGTCTTCACATGCGCAAACCTTTGGTACTTTGCAGGTTGAACTTCAACAAGCGATGCAAGCCGGTGTGATATTTTCATGCTTACCGACCAGTGCAGATGTTGAAGCGTTAATTGCGTTACATCCACCCAAATCTGGAAGTTTATGGGTGGATTGTACCAGTGGCGTGCCTGAGTCTGCGCAGCGAATTTCCACTGATTTGGCAGCACGTGGAGTAACTTACTTAGATGCACCTGTTTCGGGTCAAACCATTGGTGCTGAACGCGGTACTTTGACGGTTATGGTGGGTGGTAATATCGCTGGATTTGAAAGGGCAAAACCTATTATTCAGGCATTTTCGGGGCTGATTGAATACGTCGGGGAAAGTGGTGCAGGCTTTGCGGTCAAAGCGGTAAATAATACGCTTATGGCAACGCATTTATGGGCACTGTCTGAAGGCATGTCTATTTTGAAGCATCAAGGCGTTGACTTAGCTAGAGCATTGAGTTGTATTAATCACTCCAGTGGTAAAAGTACCATGTCTGAAACGGTGATGGCGCAAAAAGTTTTGAGCCGCACTTTTCAAAAAACTTTTGCTTTAAACCTGTTGCAAAAAGACATTGGTATTGCGGTGGATCTGGCCGAAGAAGGACAGATGAAAACACCTATTTTTCAAATGGCACAAGAACTGTTCTTAAAAACAGATCGAGAACAGGCTGCACAAGTAGATTTTAGCGCGGCCGTTACACAGTTAGAAAAGTGGAATAGTGTAAGGCTCGTTTAAGCTGGTCGCGCGGGAGAAAAGCATGGGAAAACTCATGCTTTTTCTGTTTAAGTGATTTATTTATCAAATAAAAACATAAGCCCGACCAAATGTCAGTTTGCATTTAAAAATCAGGGTATGATAATGAGTGGATCATTAAAAACAACATAGGAAACATTGGTATGAGTACTGACTCAGCTTTTCCAACGCCTAATAATTTAGGGATAGCGGTTTATAGTAATAATGCAGAAGCGATTGGTAACACACCATTGGTTCGTATTAACCGAATTATACAAAGTCCAGCCACCGTTTTAGCCAAAGTTGAAAGCCGTAACCCTGCATTTTCAGTAAAATGTCGTATTGGGGCTGCGCTGATTGCGGATGCGGAAGCACGCGGTGTGCTGAAAGCGGGAATGCACATTGTCGAACCAACCAGTGGCAATACAGGCATTGCTTTGGCATTCGTTGCTGCTGCAAAAGGTTATGCGTTAACTCTAACTATGCCATCAAGCATGAGTATCGAACGCCGCAAGGTGATGAAAGCTTTGGGTGCGAACTTGGTTCTCACCGACCCTGCAAAAGGGATGCGCGGTGCGGTAGAAGAAGCACAGCGTTTGTTGGATGAAAATCCAGACACTTATTTTTTGCCACAACAGTTTGAAAACCCAGCAAACCCAGCTATTCATGAAGCAACGACTGGCCCAGAAATTTGGGAAGCAACAGGCGGTAAAGTTGATATTTTAGTTGCAGGTGTAGGGACGGGCGGTACGATCTCAGGGATTTCAAGTTATTTTGAAAAAGTAAAAAAACAAGCCCTGTACTCAGTTGCGGTAGAACCTGCTGAATCACCGATTATTGGTCAAACCAAACGTGGTGAAACTTTGACGCCTGGACCACATAAGATTCAGGGCATTGGCGCTAACTTTATTCCTAAAAACTTAGACCTGGACTTGGTCGATGAAGTGATGCCAATTGATGCTGCAACAGCAATTGATTGGGCGCGTAAAACAGCAAGCCAAGAGGGTATTTTGGTGGGTATTTCAAGTGGTGCCGCGATGGCAGCAGCAGCTGAACTTGCAGCACGCCCTGAAAATGCAGGTAAAACCATTGTGGTGATTTTACCTGATGGTGGTGAACGTTATTTATCTTCAGTTTTGTTTGAAGATATTTCTGCAGACTAATTTGCTGTATGAAAAAAAAGCTAAACATAAAATGTTTAGCTTTTTTTATACCGTTTAGAAACTTAAAGGGCTGCATGTGAAATTTTATCGGGTGTCATGAGGGCTTGGTTGACATACAGTTTAATCAGACGCTCACGTGAACCGATTGATTTTTGATAATGCGTTGAATTGAGTAACAATGACGCACCGTAGGTCACTGTCCATACATAAGATAAATAGTCACGAATGGACATTGCGCTGTCTAAAGACTTTAAGTAGTCAGAGGTCATGTCTTTAATTTCGATAATACGTTGCTCACGTATTTGATAGAGCTTCTCAAAAAGTTCTTTGAGTTTACGTTCGTTATTGGTTAAACGTTCTTCAATAACGTGCAGTAAAATCGTACGGTTCGAGTTCAACATATTATAAAGCATGTATTCGGAAACATACGTTTTAATATCATTGTTATGCTTTTGAGAAATCTCTAGCAGGCGAGTTTCATTTAAGATAATCAGCTCTAAATAAAGTTGATTTTTACTTTTGAAATGCTTGTAGATCGTACCCTTCGCAATATCGAGTTCCGTTGCTAATTCGCTTAAGGTGATGTCTTGATTATTGTCTAATAATAAAGTCTCAGCCATGGCTAAAATTTTCTCTTTGCGTAATAGAAAATTTTGTTGGCGTACTGAAGTCATTGGCTTATTCCAGTGTATTCCATGAGAACTATAGAGAGGCTATTGAACTTGGTTGAAAATGAAAATTCAACTAAGGTCTTGGATATTACTACAATCGTTTTAAAAATATCCACTTGTTCAACAATAGAAATAAATACAGGTGCATTTTCGCATTTCGTTGTCAATAAATCTGATCTCTAGAGATCAAATTTGGGCCATTGCATTCCTTTTTCGTGATTTTTACACTATTGTCAGTATAGCCACTGTGTTCTTAGAGACGAGAACCTTTAGTGCTAAGGCCTCGAATGCAGTGCGGGTTGATAAATAGATCATCTGTCGTATGGATCGATGTCTTATTCACGTGTGTTTATTTTAATGTCTTTATAGATGACTTGCTTTGAGACGGTAGCACTATTAAAAACATTAAAATAAGATCTGAAACGATTAACCCCTTTGTAATATGAAAAAATAGATAGGGAATGTTTTTAAGTCTCTTAATTAGGCTTAAAGCAAATAAACCGCAAAAAAGGATGAAATAGAAAATGATTGTTATTGTAGACGGTGTACGTACAGCAATGGGTGGTTTTCAAGGTTCACTGTCAAGCTGTACCGCACCTGAACTTGGTGCGGTGACAATTAAAGAAGTGTTAAACCGTTCTGGCTTACAGCCGACCGATGTGGATGAAGTGATCTTTGGTTGTGTACTTCCAGCAGGTTTAAAACAAGGCCCTGCACGTCAAGCAATGCGTATGGCGGGTCTACCTGACTCAACGGGTGCAACAACTATCAATAAAATTTGTGGCTCTGGTATGAAAGCCGTCATGCAAGCGGCTGATGCGATTAAAGCGGGTTCAGCTGAGATTGTAGTGGCCGGTGGTATGGAGTCAATGTCAAATGCGCCGTACTTACTTGAAAAAGCACGCGCGGGTTACCGTATGGGACATGGTAAAACCACCGATCACATGTTCCAAGAAGGTTTAGAAGATGCTGAAACAGGTTTGTCGATGGGTGTACTTGCTCAAGAAATGGCAGATAAAAAAGGCTATACCCGTGAGCAGCAAGATCAGTATGCCATTGGTTCTTTAAATAAAGCCGTTGCTGCGATTCAAGGTGGTTTCTTTAAAGATGAAATCGTGCCTGTGACGGTGAGTAGCCGTAAAGGAGATGTTGTGGTTGATCAAGATGAACAGCCGCTCAATGCCAAAGTGGATAAAATTCCAACTTTACGTCCGGCATTTAAAAAAGACGGCACGATTACCGCGGCAAATTCGAGTTCTATTTCGGATGGTGCTTCTGCATTGGTTGTAACTTCATCCGAAGTGGCTGACGCACGTGGTCTTAAGCCATTGGCAAAAGTTGTGGCTTATGCAAGTAATTCCCAGCATCCATCTGAGTTCACCATTGCCCCTGTAGGTGCCATTGAGAAAGTTTTAGCCAAAGCAGGCTGGTCTGCGAGTGATGTAGATCTGTGGGAAGTCAATGAAGCATTTGCGATGGTCACAATGCTTGCAATTGATGGTTTTCATTTAGACCCTGCTAAAGTCAATGTGAATGGTGGCGCTTGTACACTTGGTCATCCATTGGGTTCGTCTGGTTCACGTATTATCGTGACTTTACTGCATGCCTTGAAACGTACTGGTGGGAAAAAGGGTGTAGCTGCTTTATGTATTGGTGGTGGTGAGGCGACTGCTATTGCCGTCGAGCTGCTGGACTAAAACTGTAAATATTCTTAGCTATGCCTGTGAAGAAAATGATTTAAATAGCTATAATTCGGCATGGTTGATTTCATCAAAGGTTCGATTGATTCGGGCCTTTTTTGTTTTGTAAAATACATGCAGATTAAGAGACATATACTTTCAGGAAAAGCATCCATTGTTCAGTATAACTAAAGGTATAATTAATGTACTTATATTGCTGAAACGTCTGATATTAGACATAGATGCTTATAAAAGTAAGTTTTGAGCATTGGATCATCGCTATAATGGGTAGATGATGGATCGTCTACCATCACCATACATATAAGGAACATTTTTTTCGTGTTTGAACTGGACTGTAAATTACTCAGTATCTTTTTTTACGTTTATAAGTTTAAAAGTGTGTCACTGGCGGCTGATCATTTAGAAATGAGTCAACCGACGGTGAGTAACATTCTGAATAAAATTCGCCAACATTATAATGATCCGTTATTTTTGCGGATTGGCAATGAAATGGTGCCGACTGAGCTGTCGAAACAGTTATTTCCATTGGTCAGTGAGGCTTTAAACAAGGTTGAAATCATCAATAACTTTACGATTGATTTCGACCAAGCCACTTCACAGCAACAGTTTAGTTTGGCCATGACCGATGTTTCACATTTGGTGTTGTTGCCGAAAATTTCGCAATACTTAAAGAAACATGCGCCGCATATTCGTTTGAATATCCGTCCGATCACCTCTGAAACCAGTTATCAAATGGCAAATGGTGAGATTGATTTGGCGCTGGGTTTTTTACCTCAATTGGAAAATGGCTTTTATCAACAGCAACTGTTCGAGCAGTATTATGTGGTGATTGCTGCCAAAGATCATCCGCGTTTGACAGGTGACAGTATCAGCACAGCACAGTACTTGGCTGAGTCACATATCGATATTGATGCGGGCATGGGGCATTACCATATTGAAAACGAACTGCTTAATTTAGAACTAAAACGTGACATTTTAATGCGTTTACCGAGCTATTTAGGGGTAGGCTTGGTGGTACAAGAAACCGATGCAATTGCGACAGTCCCGTATTATTTAAGTGAAGTGCTGCTTTCACGTGGCAATTTAAAGATCTTCAATGCGCCAATTGCCTTCCCAAGTTATGGGGTGAAACAGTATTGGCATATGTCTTGTCATCACAAAACCAGTCATCAGTGGCTGCGTCACATGTTCCATGAAATTTTAATGAAGTAATTCTTAAAGTTTGATGCTTTTTAGTGCGCATAGCAAAAATATGCGTGCTTGAAATCTAAAGTGCCCATTTATTGCTCATAAATAGTGTTACGAAGTTTAAAAATCGTAATACTAAATTGGCACAGCCTTTGCATCGTCTAATCTGAAAGAGTGATCTAGGGTTCCGATACATATCTATTTTATGTATGTCTGCGACCGAGAGTTCACGGTTCGAAAGAGCTACACGGAGGGATAAAAGCCCGGGAGGTAAACAGTTACGATTTAGGCAGAGGCGCATGAGCACAATAACTTATCACGACGATAACGCACTATGGACTGAACTTTTACCGGGTGGGCATCACTGGTCTGGGCGTATTCAACGCGGCACCGTTTTACAGTTCCAAGCATTGGGAGCACAAGCCAACGTTTCACTTTTCTGTGTCAACAGCGAAGACAAGCTCGAACGCTTTAATATGCCCGATAGCTTAAAGGCACAGCACACAGCATTTCTAAGTACAGGACATGTGTTGTATTCAGACTTAGGTCGGGTTATGGCCTCAATTGTTCACGATGATCATGGTTGGAATGATGCCTTAAGTGGTCCGAGCCGCACAGAACAGATCCAAAAACAATTCGGCACTCAAACTTTCCAAGATACACGAAATGAGATGTTTCGGAGTGGACGCGACAGCCTGTTACTTGAAATGACCAAGTATTCATTAGGTCAAGCCGACCTGTCAGCTACGGTCAACCTATTCTCTAAAGTTCGCCCTGATGATGCAGGCAACTTATCTTATATCGATGTCGATAATACCCATCAAACTATTGAACTGCGTTTTGAGATGGACTGTCTGGTGTTCTTATCTGCTGCGCCACATAGTTTGAGCCAAGCAGCAAAGTATCAGCCTGCCGATATTCAAATGCGCTTATTCAAAGCCTCCACTTTAGCAGTACACGATGTCTGTCGTGACTCATGCCCACAAAACCAACGCGGTTTTCAAAACAACGCACGTTATTACGCATTTGATGCTGCTTAAGCCCAAGGAGAATACGCATGACCAGTTTACAAGCATTTGATCAAACCGTTTTAAATGAAGTATGTCCAGCGGGTGAGGCATGGATGTGTGAAGTCCAGAAAGGGCAATATTTCCGCATTATTGACCTCGAAGGCAACCAAGCAGTCGATACTTTATTTATTTCTGCGAACAATCCTGAAGAACGTTACAGCGCAACCGATACTTTAGCCATTAATCAGCAGATTTATCTCGAAAAAGGCACAGCTCTATATACCAACTATGGCAACAAAATCGCCACGATCCATGATGATAACTGTGGTCGTCATGACACCTTGGGCGGTGCTTGTTCATGTGAGAGTAACACCGTACGTTATGCACATGACACATTTCCGATGCATAGTTGCCGTAATAACTTTATGACAGCTTTGGCTTTGCACCCTATCGCGAAAAAACATGGACTAAATGTTCGTCATATTGGGCCGAATATTAACTTCTTTATGAATGTACCCGTGAGTAGTGATGGGCATCTCAAGTTTGACGATGGAATATCGGCGCCGGGTAAATATGTTGAAATTCAAGCAGAGATGGATCTCATCGTGCTGATTTCTAACTGCCCACAACTGAACAACCCCTGTAATGCCTATAACCCGACTAAAATTCAACTGATTGTACATGAAGGCAAGGAGTAATCAGCATGTTTAAAAAAGTTCTCATTGCTAACCGTGGGGCAATTGCCTGCCGAGTAATTCGTACATTAAAGAATTTAGGCATTAAGTCTGTTGTGGTGTATTCAGAAGCAGATCGTGATTCCTTACATGTGACTTTGGCTGATGAAGCGGTATTTATTGGTGATAGCCCAGCCAGTCAAAGTTATTTAAATATTGAAAAAATCTTACAGGTCGCGAAAGAAGCAGGTGCTGAAGCCATTCATCCGGGCTATGGTTTCCTATCTGAAAATGCGGAGTTTTGTGATTTATGCGAGTCACAGGGCATTGTGTTTCTAGGGCCGAATTCTGCACAAATGCGTAGTTTTGGCTTAAAGCATACTGCGCGCGAACTTGCCATTCAGGCGAACGTGCCATTGTTACCGGGGAGCCAACTTTTAGCAGACGAAGCGGAAGCACTGATCGAAGCAAAGCGTATCGGTTATCCCGTGATGCTGAAAAGTACCGCAGGTGGTGGCGGTATTGGTATGCGTTTGGTGTGGAATGAAGCAGAGCTTAAAGATGCTTATGCAACGGTATCTTATTTGGCACAAGCGAACTTTAAAGATGCAGGTTTGTATTTAGAAAAGTTTGTGGAAAATGCGCGTCATATTGAAGTCCAAATTTTTGGTGATGGTCAAGGTTTGGTTCTGGCTTTGGGAGAGCGGGACTGTTCAGTACAGCGCCGTAACCAAAAGGTAATCGAGGAAACTCCTGCACCACATTTAAATGATGAACAACGTGCTTATATTCAAGCTGTTGCCGTTGAGTTGATGCAGTCGGTGAATTACCGTTCGGCAGGTACGGTTGAATTTGTGATGGATACTGACACCCAGCAATTCTATTTCTTAGAGGTGAATACACGTCTACAAGTTGAACATGGCGTGACTGAACAAGTGTTTGGTGTAGACCTTGTGGAATGGATGGTCACTTTAGGTAGTGGTGACTGGACTGCACCAACAGAGGTGCTTAGATCTAAAGGCCATTCGATCCAAGTCCGTTTATATGCCGAAGATCCAATTAAGAACTTTCAACCCAGTGCTGGCTTACTGACCTATGTCGAGTTTGACCCACAAGCGCGTAATGAAACATGGGTAGAAACGGGTTCAAATGTGTCTTCCTTTTATGATCCGATGATTGCCAAAATCATTGTGACCCGCGAGAACCGTGAAAGTGCAATTCAGGCCATGAGCGATACTTTGGCAAAAACCTCAGTGGCAGGAATTGAAACCAATCTTGAGTATTTACAAAATATTATTGACTGTGAAGTGTTTAAAGCAGGGACACAGACTACACGTTTCTTAAATACTTTTGAGTGGAAAACCCAAAAAGTTGAGGTATTACAGTCCGGTATTCAAACGTCAATACAAGATGTGGCGGGTCGTTTGGGTTATTGGGATGTTGGTGTTCCACCATCAGGTGCGATTGATCCACTATCGTTAAATGTAGCCAATCAACTATTGGGGAATCCATTTAATAACGCGGCGTTAGAATGTACATTACAAGGCCCAACTTTAAAGTTTCACTGTGATAGTCAAATCGTGATTACGGGTGGCGACATGCTTGCGACATTGGATGGTGTTGATGTTGCCATGTGGCAGACCTTTAATGTTAAAAAAGGGCAAATTCTTAAAACGGGTAAAATCACCACAGGTTGTCGCAGTTATATTGGCATTAAAGGCGGATTTAATGTACCTAGATACTTAGGCTCGCAAGCGACTTTTACTTTAGGTCAGTTTGGTGGTCATGCAGGACGCAATTTACTCATTGGAGATATGTTGCCTATTACGGCTTATAGCTCGGTAGAAACTGTTGCACTTAGTGCAGCACAGGTGCCGAGCTTTAGCCAGACTTGGAACATTGCAGTGATGTACGGACCGCATGGTGCGCCAGACTTTTTCACCAAACGAGATATTGAGCGCTTCTTTGAGCAAGAATTTGAAATTCACTTTAACTCAAGCCGTACAGGCATTCGTTTAGTGGGTGAAAAACCTGAATGGGCACGTACCGATGGTGGTGAGGCAGGGCTGCACCCTTCGAATATTCATGATAATGCTTATGCCATTGGCGCGATTGATTTCACTGGAGATATGCCAATTATTTTAGGACCCGATGGTCCAAGCTTGGGTGGTTTTGTTTGTCCTGCGGTGGTGGTTAGCTCAGAACTATGGAAAATTGGTCAGCTTAAAGCGGGCGATAAAGTTAAATTTATCCCAATTTCTTATGATCAAGCACAAGTATTAAATCAAAAATATAGCGCAGCGTTAACAGCGGATACGACTGAAAATGTAGAATTTTCTCCAAGCCTTCATGCTGAAATGGAGACCTTATCAGATGCCGTTTTAGCGACATTAAAAGGTGAGAACGCTAGACCTGATGTAAGCTATCGTCCCGCAGGTAATAGTTATCTGTTGGTTGAATATGGAGAGTTGGTTTTAGATCTCAATTTACGCTTCCGTATTCATGCTTTAATGCAATGGGTTAAAGACCAAAGTATCGAAGGGATTATAGACTTAACACCGGGTATTCGTTCACTGCAAATTCATTTTGATTCATTGGTGCTAGATCAAAAACATTTATTATGCCTTTTACAGCAAGCAGAAAGTGAATTGCCTGATGTGACCGCAATGGAAGTGCCTTCGCGCACAGTCTATTTGCCTTTGGCTTGGGAGGACTCACAAACTCAGTTGGCGACTGAACGTTATATGCAAACAGTCCGTCCAGATGCGCCGTGGTGTCCTGACAATATTGAGTTTATTCGTCGTATCAATGGTCTAGACTCAAAGCAAGCAGTGAAGGATATCGTATTCAGCACCAATTATTTGGTGATGGGTTTGGGGGATGTGTACTTGGGTGCACCTGTGGCAACGCCGCTGGACCCACGTCATCGTTTAGTAACTACCAAATATAATCCTGCACGCACTTGGACGCCTGAAAATGCAGTCGGTATTGGTGGCGCATATATGTGTGTCTATGGTATGGAAGGCCCGGGCGGTTATCAGTTTGTTGGACGTACAACCCAAATGTGGAGTCGTTACCGCAAAAATCCAGACTTTGAACAAGAAAAACCATGGCTACTGCGCTTCTTTGATCAAATTAAATTTTACGAAGTGTCTGAAACAGAACTGATGCAAATGCGGGAAGACTTTAAAGCGGGGCGCTTAAAGCTTCGTGTAGAAGATGGGGTTTTAAATCTAAAAGAATACAATGACTTCCTCATTGAAAATGCAGCATCCATTTCAAGTTTTAAAGCGGTACAGCAAACGAACTTTGAATATGAACGCCGTCGTTGGCATGAGGCAGGTTTGGCTGAACATGTTTCTGATAGTCTAGATGCGGTGTTAGACGACAGTGAAATTCAAATTCCTGAAGGTGGCTGTGCAGTCGAGTCGCATATGCCGGGTTCTATTTGGAAAATTGAATGTACCTCTGGAGACATTGTGGAAGAAGGGGCAACTTTGGCCGTGATTGAAGCCATGAAAATTGAAATTCCCATTATTGCACCTGAGCGGATGAAGGTTGAAACCATTACCATTGAAAAAGGGCAAACGGTAAAAACAGGTCAGGTGCTGTTTACACTGGCACCGGTAGCTTAAATTCAAATATCACGACATACAAAAAAGACTGCTTAAGCGGTCTTTTTTGATTCTGAAAGTAGGATTTGTCTAGTGCTGACAATAAATCGTTTTGTTAAATTAAGATTGCAATGCATAGCAAAAAATAGATTGTTATGAAATGGTTATAAAATGATGTTTTGAATCAAAATATGCTAATTTAGTGGGACGCTTAAAAAACATTATGGCTTGTATGAAAAAAACATTACTCGGCATGTTATTCATGTTAACTTCATCAGTGCTTATGGCAAATACGCCAAGTCAGGCTGAGGATACTCAAGCATCAAATCAAAATAATATTCGTGTAACGACTCGCCCTGAAATTGTGGGCTTATGGGGAATGGAAATTCCAAATAATCGTAAATGCGTTGAATACTATAATTTTAAAAGTAATAGTGATGTTGTGATTAAAAGTGGGGAAGAATGGTCTACGGGAATTTATGATTACCAGCCATCTACCGATAAAAATGTGCAACTGCCTGCTTTAATTTTACAGGTCAAATTTGACAATAACCAAGTGGATTGTTCTGGGTCTCAAGAAGATCAGACTGGTGAAATGTCTCAGTATTTTGTGAAATGGCAAAGTCCATCGACCATTAATTTTTGTGCCAATGATAAGGCACAACAATGTTTTGCAACACTACGTCGTGTACTACCTTAATTAGTTGTTTTACAAATAAAAAAACCGCGATTTATCGCGGTTTTTTTATTTAAGGATCAAGACAATTACTTATCTTGATTGCCTTCAATTTGCTTTAACAAGTGCTTTTCAAGGTAGTGAATATCCATCGCTTGTTCACAGAATTTTTCATCTTGAAGAATCAAATCTTTATGCAATGGAATATTGGTTTTAATACCGGTCAAAATCATTTCATCAAGTGCTTGGCGCATGCGAGCAAGTGATGTTTTACGATCCTTACCGTGTGCGATCAGCTTTGCAATCATCGAGTCATAGTAGGGCGGAATGCTATAGCCTTGATAGATATGTGAATCAAGACGAATACCTGCACCACCTGGCACATAAAAATTCTCAATTTTACCTGGTGAAGGTAAGAAGGTCGTTGGATCTTCAGCATTGATACGGCATTCAATCGCATGGCCTTTGACTTCAACTTGATTTTGTTCAATTTCAAGACCTAAGCCACCAGCAATGCGGAGCTGTTGTTCAATAATGTCGATACCTGTCACCATTTCAGTTACAGGGTGTTCAACTTGAACACGTGTATTCATCTCAATAAAGAAGAATTCACCATCTTCAAACAAGAACTCGAATGTACCTGCACCGCGGTACTGCATTAATTTACAAGCATTTACGCAAGCTTCTAAAATGTCAGCACGTGCTTGTTCAGGTAAATTTGGCGCTGGCGCTTCTTCTAACACTTTCTGATGGCGACGCTGTAAAGAGCAGTCGCGGTCATAGAGGTGAATCGCGTGGCCATTACCGTCGGCAAGAACTTGGACTTCAACGTGACGAGGTGTTTGTAGGAAACGTTCCATATACACCGTGTCATCGCCAAACCACATTTCAGCATCACGCTGTGCGGCTTGAACGGATTCAAGCAGGGTATCGACACGTTCTACAATACGCATACCACGACCACCACCACCAGAAGCAGCTTTCACGATCAATGGGAAGCCAATTTCTTTAGCTTCAGCCAGTGCATTTTGCGGTGTAACCGCATTTGCAGAACCCGGTACAGTTGGAACACCTGCTTTACGCATTGCAGTAATCGCAGAAACTTTGTTACCCATCAAACGAATATGTTCAGGGCGTGGTCCAATAAAAATAAAACCTGAGTTTTCTACAATTTCAGCAAATTCAGCATTTTCTGATAAGAAGCCATAACCTGGGTGAATGGCATCTGCACCTGAAATTTCAGCCGCTGTAATAATGGCAGGAATATTCAAGTAGCTTTCGCTGCTTGCACCCGGTCCAATACATACTGCTTCATCTACAAAACGTAGGTGCATTAAGTCTTTGTCGGCATCTGAATAGATCCCTACAGTCTTAATCCCTAAAGTTTTGCAGGCACGGGTGATGCGCAGGGCAATTTCACCACGGTTTGCAATTAAAACTTTTTGCAACATTATAAGTCCCCGTCTATTACGCGCGGTAGCGGAATAATGGTTGACCGAATTGGATCACTTCGCCGTTTTTCACTAAAATTTCTTCAACCACACCGCTTTGCGTTGCTTCAATCGGGTTCATGATTTTCATTGCTTCGATAATACCAAGTGTTTCACCAGCAGTGATGGTTTGACCAACTTTAACAAATGGCGCTTCACCTGGGCTTGGAGCCGCGTAAAACACACCAACCATTGGAGAGGTTTCTACAGCACCACGTGGTGTTTTAGCCGCTGGAGCTTGAGCAACAGGAGCTGCCATAGCAACAGCAGCACCAGCTGCAACAACTGGACTACGACGAGTCAGCGCAATCGATTGATCGCCTTCTTTAACTTCAATCGCTTGTAAGTCAGATTCAATCATCAGGTCGATGAGTTTCTTGATTTTACGAATATCCATGTGACAGTATTCCTAATTATGATTGCGTAGAGGGTTGAATTTTAGTGAGAGCGTAATTGAGCGCAGCGCTATAACCTTGAGCACCTAAGCCACAAATAACGCCAACGGCTTTATCTGATAAATATGAATGATGTCTAAACGCTTCACGCGCATGAACATTCGATAAATGAACTTCAATAAATGGGATGGCTACACCAAGCAGGGCATCACGTAGAGCAACAGAGGTATGCGTGAGTGCAGCAGGGTTAATAATAATAAATTGGACGCCATTCGCTTGGGCTTGATGAATACGGTCGACAATGGCACCTTCCCAATTACTTTGGAAAGTGTCGAGAGAAATTGAAGCATTTTCAGCTTGTGCAATGAGTTGCTGATTGATGTCGTTCAGCGTTAGAGAACCATATACTTCTGGTTCGCGCTTTCCTAGCAAATTTAGATTCGGTCCATGAATAACCAAAATGGTCGAACTCATTTAGCTTGCTCCATTTATAAATTGCAATAAATCTTTGCAAGATGGCTGCAAAGTTTGCGTATTATGGCATAAAGTTCTACATTTTTTTTATAGTTTGTTTGAATTGACGTAGATGCTTAGTGCCAAACTTCGGCAATATAATGTAAATTTTGCAAGGAATTGGCAATGTTAAAAGATTACAAATTTTCGGATTATTACTCTTTTTTACATTGTAAGCCAAATTGACCAAAAGCAGCAGATTTGTTTTCGTTTTGTGCCACAGGTACAACTCAAGTCTTGAAAAGAGGGCAACTCAGACTTCTTAGTCGGTAGCTCACTCTGCATCAGATCTAGATTAATTCTTATATGGCTAAAGTGTATATCAAAATAAAACTGGAGTCTGATATGGTTTGTATCTGGAGATGATCTGATAAATTTACTCTATCTATTTTGGCTGGCTTGACGACCATGATCAATTCAGTTACTAAGCTTTATTGGATCAACATTGAACTGGAAAATATCACTTTCATCAATTAAAACATTAACTTGTTACATTAAAGTGTAGATGAACACTTTTGTCTGTTGTTAACATCTATTTAGCTGATGTCATTAACTTTTAGCAAAAAACTGAAAAACTTGAAACAGTAAGAGAAAAATTCAGGTTTTTAACGGTGCTTTTCAGCATCCTTTTGGTTGAGAAACTTTGCCGTTAAATAAGCAAAAGACTGTAGAAAAATTGCTGAGTAGTAGAAAGTACTGAAAAAATATCCTCTTGTTGAGTATTGGCTTTTGCTGTGCGAGAAAATTTATAAAAGAAAACGATTGGCTATTTTGCTCATTTTAGCTGTGTAGATTCGGCTTTACATGATGGGATCTAGTGAGTTTAGGATTGGCAATAAGTGAAATTCCGAAGATATGATTTTGAAATCATAATAATTTCAGTTTGTTTTATATACAATTTTTGAGTTTTAATGATTTTAAGATGAAAAACAGAATGAGCTAAAGCCATTATCTTTTTAATGATGAGTTTTACGCATTCCTATCGCTTTCTTTAAATAGGTAAGAAAAAACAGCCCATGTAGGGCTGTTTTGAGTTCAGATCTAGACCATTAAGCAATAAAATCTAAAATGGCCTGATTGAAGGCTTTGGGCTGTTCGATATTTGAAATATGAGAGGCATCGATTTCAAATAGGGCACTACTTCGGATGTGATTCACCATGTACTGTGCATCTGAGACTGTTGTTACGGGGTCTTTAAGCCCAGCAATAACAAGTAAAGGTACGTGAATACTTTCGAGTTTTTCACGTAAATCCGCTTTAGCCAAAGCTTCACAGCAACTCGCATAACCTTCTGGGCTGCCAGCACCTAAGTCGTTTGAAAGCGCTGCTACAGTTGCTGCGTTGCTTTGGATAAAGGGTTCGGTAAACCAACGGCTCGCAGCCGTCGATGCAATGGGTTCTAGACCTTGGGTACGTACTAACGACGCGCGATCATTCCATGCTTGTTCATTGCCAATTTTGGCTGAGGTATTACATACAATGGCACGGTGAAAACGTTCAGGTTTATGAATAACTAACCACTGACCTGTAAGTCCGCCCATTGAGATACCGCAAAAAATGGCTTTCTCAATGTTTAAATGATCCAATAAATGTATCAGGTCTAGACCAAGTTGTTCAATATCATAAGGCCCTTGAGGTGCGGAAGACTGGCCATGCCCGCGAGTGTCATAGCAAATCACAAAATAGTTTTTCTGGAAAAAAGTAATTTGTGGTTTCCACATGTTGAAGTTTGTGCCTAGCGAGTTTGAAAAAACGATCGCAGGATTTTTGGGGTCACCAAAGGTCTGATAGTGAATTTCGGCATTGTTTGAAGTAAACCTTGGCATATGCTTTTCCTTAATTCATTAAAAATTTTGAGTGTTTCCACTGTTATTCTCAGCAAAAAGCGTTATGAGCAGAAACACCACGTCAGATTAGAAGGAGGATTAAACAAGCTGAATAATCATTGCAATGCCTTGACCGACCCCAATACACATCGAACACAAGGCATACGTGCCACCCGTTTGTTCTAACTGGTTTAGAGCTGTTGTCACCAAACGTGCACCCGATGCACCCAGTGGATGACCAATCGCGATTGCACCGCCATTTGGATTCACTTGGGTCGTATCGTCTGCCAGACCTAGGTCACGGGTAACGGCCAGTGCCTGTGCTGCAAAGGCTTCATTCAGTTCAATCACATCCATCTGCTCGATGCTGAGATTGG
>NZ_LSOD01000045.1:0-57270 GCF_001592855.1 Acinetobacter sp. BMW17 | reverse complement strand
GTAAGAAGACGTCTTTGTCACTAGGCAGGTAACTGGCAATCTTGGTCGGTAATCCAATCCCAAGATTCACATAAGCGCCATCTGGAATATCTTGTGCGACACGTTCCGCAATCTGATTGCGGCTGAGTTTTTGATAGCTCATGATGTTCTACCGATTACACAGCAACAGGTTCAGGTTGAACCTGCACCACGTGTTGAACAAAAATACCTGCGGTAATGATGTGTTCAGGGTCTAAAGCACCCAAGTCCACCACTTCAGAGACTTGTGCAATGGTTACACCTGCAGCCATGGCCATAATCGGGCCGAAGTTACGTGCTGATTTGCGGTAGACCAAGTTACCCCAACGGTCGCCTTGTTGGGCTTTAATCAGAGCAAAGTCGGCTTTGATTGGATATTCCAGTACATAATCTTTACCGTCAATGTGACGGGTTTCTTTGCCTTCGGCTAATAATGTGCCGTAGCCAGTTGGGGTGAACACTGCGCCCAACCCCATACCTGCGGCTTGAATACGACAGGCTAGATTGCCTTGCGGCACCAGTTCTAACTCAATTTTTCCTGCACGATAGAGTTCATCGAAGACCCAAGAGTCGGACTGACGTGGGAACGAACAGATGACTTTTTTCACGGCACCCGCTTTGAGTAATTTCGCCAGGCCATAGTCGCCATTACCTGCGTTGTTACTGACGATGGTGAGGTCTTTAATGCCGAGTTGAATTAAGCCATCGATCAGTTCAGCAGGTTGTCCTGCTGTACCAAAACCACCAATCATGATGGTTGAGCCATCCTTTATTTGCGAAAGTGCTTCTGTTAAAGAAGCTGAACTTTTATCAATCATAATATTGTCCTAGGCACAACGTACCTATTAACTTTTAGAACTTGAGTTGGAGCTTGGAGTTGAAACTAAAGCTGAAACGTCAGGGCTGCGTTTGGTTAAAATTAGATGCGCAGTTAAACCAATAACGATGCCCCAAAAAACGGAACTTAGACCTAAAAAATGCATACCTGACGCTGTAGCTAAAAAGGTAATGAGTGCGGAATCTCGTTGAGATTCATCTTTCATGGCGACAGCAATATTGGTTGAAATTGCACCCAATAAGGCCAAGCCAGCCAAAGCTGCAACAAGCTCTTTCGGCAGCAAGATGAAGAGCAGAACGATACTGCCTGCAAACAAACCACCTAAAATATAGAAAATGCCGTTAGCAACGCCTGCGATATAGCGCTTTTCTTTTAACTCATGCGCATCTTTGCCCATACACAGTGCAGCCGTAATTGACGCCAAAACAATGGTGATACCGCCAACACATGCAACAGCTAAAGACGCAATACTGGTGGTGGTAATAATTGGCTTGGCAGGCATGTCATAACCACTCAGTTTCATGATGGCCATGCCCGGTAAAAACTGTCCTGTCAGGCTGACTAAAATCAAAGGCAGGGCAAGGTTTAAGGTGGAGTGCCAAGTCCATTCAGGACTGATGAATTGAGGAATAGCAAGTTGGAAATCTAAACTCACCGCATTCATTTCACCAAGCCCAAAGCTCAAGGCCACACCTGAAAGCAGTACCCAAAGCATGCTATAGCGCGGTGAAATTCGTTTTGCGACTAAAAAGACAAACAACATGCTAAATACAATAATCGGCATACTGTTAGTGGCACTAAATAGACCTAAACCAAACTGAAATAGAATACCTGCCATCATCCCCGCGGCTACCGACTGCGGAATCCATTTCAATAATTTATCGAAGTAACCACTGATCCCGATCAGAAAAATCACCACGGCTGAGGTGATATAAGCGGCTACAGCTTCATTCAGACTAATACTCGGGAACAGGGTGACCAATAAAGCCGTACCTGGTGCAGACCATGCTGTAATCACAGGGACTTTGAACTTAATGGAAAGAAAGATTCCTGCCACGGCTGCCCCAATAGAAATACCCCAAATCCATGAAATCATCATGGTCGGGGAAACCTGAGCTTGTTGCGCAGCCTGAAAGAAGATAATGAGTGGCCCAGAATAGGAAATCAGCACGGCCAAAAATCCTGCGACAGTAGCTGAAATAGACCAATCTTCTTTCAAAGTTTTAAACAGGGTAGCCATTCATTTGCCTCCATGCAGACATGATCCTGTATATAAAAGTAATGTAACGATCAATTAGCCTTGATCGCCACCGCCGACAGGAACAACTGTACCTGTCATATATGACGAATCATCTGAAGCAAGGAATACAATCGCATTCACTTGTTCCTGAATCGTGCCATAACGGTTCATAAAACTACGATCAATGGTTTGATCGACCACTTGTTGCATCCACGCTTTTTCATTTTCAGATAGTGGATTTACATTACGCGGCACTTTACGCGGCGGTGCTTCGGTTCCACCCGTAGCAACAGCATTTACTCGGATCCCATCTTTGGCATGCTCAAAAGCAAGTGATGCAGTAAGGGCATTAACCCCACCTTTGGATGCCGAATAAGGCACACGGTTGATACCACGAGTCGCTATAGAAGACACATTTACAATCGTACCTTTCTGATTTTTAATCATTTCAGGTAAAAAAGCACGACAACACCACAGCGTTGGAAATAATGAACGATTTACTTCTTTGATGATTTCTTCTTCAGAAAACTCTTCAAAAGGTTTCATCCAAATTGCACCGCCGACGTTATTGATGAGCACATCGACACGGCCATAGACTTCAAGCGCTTTGTCTACGACACTTTGAGCACCTGCGAAGGTTTCAAGGTTTGCTTTGACTGTTATTGCATCACCTTGTTTTTCTTCAATTTCTGCTAATGTTTCATCAACATAGTCAGATAAGTCGGCTAAAACAACTTGCGCACCTTCATTAGCCACTTGGAGGGCAACACCGCGACCAATGCCTTGAGCGGCACCAGTCACAATCACGACTTTGTTTAAAAATCTTTGATTCAACGCCATTTTTTAACTCGCTCATCATCCAATATAAAGATGAATTTCTAAATTTATAAATTTGGCACGCCGGTGTCCTAACATTTGAATATCACTTACCGGATTAACCTTCGGTTGGACTTACTTTTCTTTTGGGAAAATGAGAAGCAGCGCTTCGCAAGAAACCACCTTGCGGTGCAGTGCACCTCATCGCAAAACTCGTCAGAAACCGATTACTTGATATCTTCCTCGCAGAAAAAGCATTTTTACCAAGCAGTCTGGCCTCGAACAATTGCGAATGACATTTTCGCGTATCATCTTTTCTATAACTTAAATATTGGGTGGCGTATTAGTTTGCAGAGAATTTTTCAAACAGGAAGTTTGCAGGCTTTACGCCTTCGCTATCTAACCAACCACGAACAGCATCAACCATAGGAACAGGACCACAAAGGTAGACATCAACATCACCGCCATTGAGCCATTCATTGTCAATGTGCCCAGTCACATAACCTTTACGCTCATGTATAGAGTCTGGACTTGCAACCACGGTACGGTATTCAAACCATGGAAGTTTAGCTTGGAGGGCATTGAGCTGTTCTAAAGCAACTAAGTCGAAGTCATTGGTAACACCAAACACCAAACGAACAGGGTGTTCAGCGCCTTTTTCTTCTAAAATCTGCAGCATAGACATAAAAGGGGCAATACCTGTACCTCCCGCAAGCATGACGACAGGACGAACCACATTACGCAGGTAGAAGCTACCAAATGGGCCAGTAAAAGTCATTTTGTCGCCCGCTTTGGCAGCACCACTTAAAAAGCTACTCATTTTACCATTCGGCACATTACGTACCACAAAGCCAGTTAAACGGTTGCCCGGTTTCGAGCTAAATGAATAGGAACGAGTTTCTGCTGTTTCTGGAATGCCGACGTTGACATATTGACCAGCAAGGAAGTGAATGTCAGGTTGACCTTCATCAAGCTGAATATCAAAAGTAATGGTCGATTCTGATAAGTTTTCGACAGCGACTAAAGTGCCTTGGTACTGGTGAATTTCGGTTTTGCAGACTTCAGATGAAGCTTGAATTTGGAATACGGCATCCGAAGTTGGACGGCACTGACACGCCAAAATATAGCCTTGTTCCGCTTCTTCTGGAGTTAATGCATCTTCAATATACGTCTCTTCAGGCATGTCATAACTACCAGATTCGCAAAAAGCGCGGCAAGTCCCACATGCACCATCACGGCAGTCTATCGGAATGTTAATTTTTTGGCGGTAAGCGGCATCTGATAAAGACTCACCTTGAGTCACTGTAATAAAACGCGTTACGCCATCTTCAAATTGAAGTGCAACATTGTGGTTTGACATGGCTGAATATCCTTTAAAAACGTTGAAACTTGGAACTCTCAGCCAAAACTCCATTTGGCTGAAAGCATACTAAGGATGTGTGGCTAATTTAGAGGTGATAAACATCAATCACTTGGTTGATATAGTCGTTTTTCAGAACCACGTATTTACTTAAAATTTGTGGTTTTTCACCTGAAAAATCGATTTCATAACGCGACATACCAAAGTAGCTATAACTGGTTTTGTAGCGAAAGCTCAGCGTATTCCAGTTAAAACGGACGGTAACTTTGTCGCCATCACGCTCAATCACTTCGATATTGTTCACATTGTGACAAGTACGCGTGTCTGGCATGGTTGCAGAAGAGCGTTCAGTTTTAATGCGGAACACACGGTCTTCTAAACCTTGGCGGTCTGGGTAGTAAATCAGTGAAATTTCAGACTGCGGATCCGTAGTCAGGGTATCGTCATCATCCCATGCAGGCATCCAAAATGATGCTGAAGGGGCATAACATGCAAGCCAATCGTCCCATTGTTCATCATCTAAAAAGCGCGCTTCTTGATACAGAAACTGACTCACTTGTTCGATACTCACAGTGTTGAGTGTTGTAGGAGCATTCATGCCACTTCTCCTTGTTCATTTGCAGTTTCAACAGCCAGTGTTTTTTCATTGGCAATTGCAATTTTCATCATGTCTAACCAGTGTTGGTGCTGAGCAAGGTAGAGACCTTCATCTTCAGTTTTGACACCTGAAAGTTTTGGTTTTAGACCAATTTCATTGGCAGCATCATCTGGACCATGAATCCAATGTTTTGAACCGCGGCACATATCATTCCATTCCAGCTCAATGCCTGCGTAGCCTGCTTGGCATGCACGGAATTCTTCTAAATCATCTGGTGTTGCCATGCCTGAGGCATTAAAGAAGTCTTCGTACTGGCGAATACGACGCGTACGTGCTTCCGCGTTTTCACCTACAGGTGCGATACAGTAAATCGTGACTTCAGTTTTATTGACTGAAATCGGGCGCAGTACACGAATTTGCGAACCGAATTGATCCATCAAATAGACGTTTGGATAAAGACAAAGGTTACGCGAACGCTCAATCATCCACTTCGACATTGCTTCGCCAAATTTTTCAGAGTATTCGTCGGCTTTCGGGAAGTTTGGGCGGTCTTCTGGGTTCGCCCATTGTGTCCAAAGCAGCATGTGACCATTGTCAAAACCGTATGAACCACCGCCTTGTTTACCCCAAGCGCCTGCGCTCATGGCACGGATGTTGTCACCCGCTTGTTTTTCTTTACGCTGTTGAGTGGTCGCTGCATAGTTCCAGTGCACCGCAGAAACATGATAACCATCTGCACCATTTTCAGCAGTGAGTTTCCAGTTGCCTTCATAAGTGTAGGTAGACGCGCCACGTAAAACTTCAAGACCTTGCTCGGACTGATCCACAATCATGTCAATGATTTTGCTGGTTTCGCCTAAGTACTCTTCTAAAGAGGGAACATCTGGATTTAAGCTGCCGAACAAGAAACCTTTATAGTTGCCAAAACGTGCAACTTTTTTCAGATCATGTGAACCTTCATGGTTAAAACAGTCTGAATAACCTGCGTCTGCTGGGTCTTTTACTTTTAAAAGTTTGCCAGAGTTATTAAATGTCCAGCCGTGGAAAGGGCATGTATAGGTTGCTTTATTGCCACGTTTATTACGACAAAGCTGTGCACCACGGTGTGAACAAGCATTGATCATGGCATTGAGTTCACCATTACGGTTACGTGCAATCAGAATCGGCTGACGGCCAATATACGTTGTGTAATAGTCATTGTTATTTGGAATTTGGCTTTCGTGTGCCAAGTAAACCCAGTTACCCTCGAAGATATACTTCATTTCTAGGTCAAAAAGGGCTTGATCAGTAAAAACTGAACGATGAAGTTTGAATTCGCCTGTTTCAAAGTTGTCGACAAGTAATTCGTCGATACGATCGAGATGGCTAGTATTAATAACTGGGATACGTGGCATGTCCGTTCTCCGACTTTCCAAAAGTGAGGAAGTCCCCGAAATGCGACTTTGCAGTGGCTATTTTCGGTTCCAAGGGTAATTAAGCGCTAGCGCGACGACGCTCGACTTCAGTTGATGGTGCAGCCGCTTGGTCTTTCACCAGTTCAACATTGAATTGAATGTGTTTGAATGGACCTGTTAAACCACGGCGTGCAATTTCAGCTTCATCGGTAATGTCGACAGCGGTCGCGACTAAGCCTTCACGTGTTGCAAATGCAAAGTCATCCCACAGGTATTGGTCACCCTCAATGTTGAATTGGGTGGTTAACTTACGATAGCCTGGCGCAGAAACGAAGTAATGCACGTGCGAAGGACGGTTACCGTGACGACCTAACTTGTTCAATACAAATTGAGTTGTCCCTTCTGGTGGGCATCCATAACCAACAGGCATCGTGGTGAGAGCAACGTATTTACCATCTTGGTCGCTAATGATTGAACGACGTAGATTGAAGTCTGATTGTGACTTATCGAAGAAAGAGTAGTTGCCTAAGCTATTGGCATGCCACACTTCAACTTTTGCACCTTCAATAATCTGACCATCACTGTCAGTCACTGTCCCTTCAATAATCAAAGTCGGAATTTTGCCTTCTTCAGAACCATCGTCCATACGCGCAAAACCAACCGATTCAGGTGCGCCAGCTACGTATAAAGGACCCTCGATGGTACGTGGCGTTCCGCCTGTAATGCCTGCTTTGGCATCGGCTTCATCTGCACGTAAGTCGAGGTAGTGCTCAAGACCAAGACCAGCCGCAAGTAAACCAAGTTCGTTGGCTTGACCCGCATCCGTAAAGTATTCAAGACCTTTCCAAACTTCAGTTTGGCTCAAATCTAAGTCTTCAATCGCTTGGAATAAGTCACCCAATAGGCGAACCACAATTTGTTGAGTACGTGCGTCTACAGAACCTGTTGCTGTATCCACATTCATTGTTTTGACTAATGCATCAATCTGTTGACGATTCATACTATTGCTCCTTAAGTATGTTTGCTGTGTGGTGGCTAGCTTTATGAATAGGTTGAAAAGCTTAGCTGCCACGTTCCTTGTTAATTTCTTTCACTGGATCATTCATTACGTTCCAGTGATTAAATTGCATAAAATCTTTTTTCAATTAACGATCATCTTCTCGAATAGACGATGGATGTCGGTTTAAAGGCATCACTTCAATGTTCATATACGGGTACAGGGGTAAACCTTGCAAAATGTTGTGTAGCTCTTCATTGCTGTCTACATCAAAAATGCTGATGTTTGAGTACTGACCTGTAATACGCCAAATATGTCGCCATTTGCCTTGAGCTTGTAGCTCTTGCGAATATGCTTTTTCGACTGCTTTAATTTCACTGGCAGTTTCAGCAGGCATATCCAGTGGAATGTTTACATCCATACGTACGTGAAAAAGCATGTATAACTCCTAAACGGTTAAGACGTCGCTTAAGCGCGGCGCAGCTGATCAATCTTGTTTTCATCCAGTTCAATACCGAGTCCTTTGCCTTGGGGTAAGTGCAAAGCGAAGTCAGTGTATTGAAGTGGGGTTTTTAAAATATCTTGGGTTAACAGTAGTGGGCCGAATAGCTCTGTGCCATAAGCTAAATTTTCAAAGGTCGAGAACAAATGTGCCGAAGCAATCGTGCCGACTGCACCTTCAAGCATGGTTCCGCCATACAAATCAATGCCTGCTAAGTTGGCAATCTTCGCGACTTCATGACCTTCAATTAGTCCACCAGACTGAGCCACTTTGACTGCAAAAACAGAGGCCGCATTGGTTTTGGCTAAACGGTAGGCTGAGCTTGGTCCCATGAGCGATTCATCCGCCATGATGGCAAGATCAAAACGTCGTGTTAAACGCTGCATCGCATCAATGTTGTCAATCGCACAGGGTTGTTCAATCAGGTCAACACCACCATTTTGTAGAAGTTGAATGCCTTTAATCGCATCTAGCTCAGACCATGCACGGTTCACATCGACACGGATGGAAATGTCTGAACCCAGTGCTTGTTTAATCGCAAGAACATGTTCGACATCTTCTTCTACACGGCGTGAACCAATTTTAAGTTTGAAAATATTGTGGCGTTTTGCCTCAATCATTTTTCGGCCTTCAGCAATATCTTTTTCAGTGTCACCAGATGCCAATACCCAAAGTACAGGTAAGCTGTCACGTAAGCGGCCACCCAATACTTCAGAAAGGGGTAAATCTAAACGTTGCGCTTGGATGTCGAGTAGAGCCGTTTGAATTGCACATTTGGCAAAACGGTTACCATTAATATTCTTTTTCAAAGCACGCATAGTTTGTGCGATGTTTTGAGCTTTAAGGGACTTCAATAAAGGTGCAAAATAAGTTTCAATATTGGTCTTAATGCTTTCTGGACTTTCTTCACCGTAGCCCAGTCCGCCAATTGTTGTCGCTTCACCCCAACCGACAAAGCCATCTTCAGTGCTGATTTTCACCAAGACAAGCGTTTGCGTTTGCATAGTCGCTACCGCCATTTTGTGTGGGCGAATAGTGGGGATTTCGACGAGTAAGGTTTCTATAGATTTATACATCTTAACTCTGCGCAGCCTTGCGTTGTGTACCTGATTTGATATACCTTAAAAGAATAAATATGAACTGTCGAAGATCAAATTAGCATTTTAATATATCTTAAAGGTATAAATAGTCATGGAATTGAGACACCTCCGCTACTACGTAGCTGTTGTAGAAGAGCAGAGTTTTACCAAAGCTGCTGAAAAATTATTCATTGCACAGCCTCCTTTAAGCCGCCAGATACAAAACCTGGAGGCTGAATTGGGCGTGCAATTATTTGAACGTGGCAGCCGTCCACTCAAGACCACGGAAGCAGGACAATTCTTCTATCAACACGCTGTTAAACTTTTGTCTAATGCCGAAGAAGTCAAAGCCATGACACAGCGTGTAGGCTTGGTTGAAAAAACGGTGACCATGGGCTTTGTGGGATCGTTGTTATATGGTTTATTGCCTAAAATTGTGTATTTATTTCGCCAACAGCAGCCACATTTAAAAATCGAATTGATCGAAATGAGTACCAAAGACCAAATTCAAGCCTTAAAAGAAGGACGGATTGATGTTGGTTTTGGACGTTTACGTATTTCAGATCCTGCTGTGCGTCGGGTTTTACTGCGTGAAGAGCCGTTGATGTTGGCGGCACATTCTAGTCATCCTTTGACGGCGCAAAAACAAGGCGTGTATTTGGCTGATTTGGTTGATCAAAACTTATTTCTTTATCCAAGTCACCCCAAGCCAAACTTTTCTACCCAAGTCCAAGGGCTGTTTTCAGAATATGGACTGGAACCCAAACATTTAAAAGAAGTTCGTGAAATACAGTTGGCACTGGGGTTAGTTGCAGCTGGAGAAGGAATCTGTGTGGTTCCAGAAAGTGCGCGAACCATTCAACTGCCGCATTTGAACTATATTCCAATCTTAGATGATGCAGCGACTAGCCCCATTTTTCTGGCGATTCGTTCCATGGATGAAAGCGAGGACATTCGTTCATTATTTGATTGTATTTATCAGGTCTATGACCTTGAAGCGATCAAATATGACCGTGCATTTATCTAAACTTGGGGATTTAAATTCCACGATACTTTTAACGTCTACATTTTAAAACGAGCCATTTCAGCCATCCTTGGGGATGGCTTTTTTTATAGTCATTTTCGCTTGGTTTTGCTTATTTTCTGTCTCTCACTGCAATTATGGCTTATATAAGCTATTTATTTAAAACAATAAAAACCTTAACCGACCTTAAAGGTATAAATATAGAGTTATTCGGTTTTGGACAAGAAAGCTACTTTTGCTGC
Source organism: Acinetobacter sp. BMW17 (assembly GCF_001592855.1). Taxonomy (NCBI): domain Bacteria; kingdom Pseudomonadati; phylum Pseudomonadota; class Gammaproteobacteria; order Moraxellales; family Moraxellaceae; genus Acinetobacter; species Acinetobacter sp. BMW17. The sequence continues at coordinate 47,162 of NZ_LSOD01000045.1, read as the reverse complement.
AATGTGCACAGCAACAAACATTCGCAAGCAGGAGGCTTAAAGTGAATACAAATCCAGTTAACATCAACACGGTGGTCGATGAAGCCAAATTTACGCCCTTTCATTGGAGTGTACTCATTTGGTGTCTACTGATTATTATTTTTGACGGTTATGATTTAGTCATCTATGGCGTGGCACTGCCACTTCTGATGCAAGAGTGGGGACTCAGTGCAGTACAAGCAGGATTACTTGCGAGTACAGCATTGTTTGGCATGATGTTCGGTGCAATGAGCTTTGGTACGTTGTCTGACAAATTGGGCCGTAAAAAGACCATTATGATTTGTGTGGCTATTTTTAGTGGCTTCACTTTTCTAGGCGCATTTGCAAGCAATCCTATTGAGTTTGGGATTTTACGTTTTCTTGCGGGCCTTGGCATTGGTGGGGTGATGCCAAACGTGGTCGCACTCATGACTGAATATGCTCCGAAGCGTATTCGTAGCACACTCGTTGCGGTTATGTTCAGTGGTTATGCTATTGGTGGCATGACGTCAGCCTTACTGGGTGCATGGTTGGTAACAGACTATGGTTGGAAAATCATGTTCTATATTGCCATCATTCCATTTCTGGCTTTACCGATTCTTTGGAAGTTTTTACCTGAGTCTTTAATGTTCCTGACTAAAAAGGGTGAAACTGAAAAAGTCCGTGAAATTGTGCAAAAAATTGCACCTGAGCAAGCGATTCAGCTAGAAACGACATTTAAGCTCAACGAACCTGTTGCTGGTGATGACGCTCCATTAAAGGCATTGTTCCAACAAGGTCGTACCTTTAGCACCATGATGTTTTGGGTGGCATTCTTTATGTGCTTACTCATGGTCTATGCGCTTGGAAGCTGGCTACCAAAACTAATGATTCAAGCAGGTTATTCGCTTGGTGCGAGTATGATTTTCTTATTTGCTTTAAATATTGGCGGTATGGTGGGAGCGATTGGCGGTGGTGCGCTCGCAGATCGTTTCCACTTAAAACCAGTTTTAACAACCATGTTCACCGTGGGTGCTATTGCACTAATTCTACTTGGTTTCAACAGTCCACAAATGGTGCTGTACGGTTTAATTGCAATTGCGGGCGCAGCAACTATTGGCTCACAAATTCTACTGTATACCTTTGTTGCACAGTTCTATCCAACTGCGGTGCGCTCTACAGGTATGGGCTGGGCTTCAGGCATAGGACGCATTGGCGCAATTGTTGGACCAGTATTAACAGGTGCATTGTTAACTTTTGAGTTGCCACATCAAATGAATTTTCTCGTGATTGCGATACCTGGTGTGATTGCGGCTTTGGCAGTGTTTATGGTCAACTTAAAAGTATCTGTAGATGGTGAAAAAACCAAATCAAAACAAATGTTTGATGCAGTTAAATCCACAGCCAATTAAATAATACTGAACCCATGAGTCTAGTGCATTAGTAGTAGGCTCATTTCAAAAACTGTATGAACTGTTAAAATCAATTTGCTTTTTATAAGTTGTTTTTTAACGCGATTTTTAATGCGATAAAAAGTTTCATTTTAAAGTATTAAAAGAAATGCATTGCGTTAGAAAACAGCGATGAAAAAGAGAGCTAAATATTAAAGAGTAAAAGTCAGGACAGACTTAAATACACAGGACCCGTGTTAGAATGAAACAATTTAAGAAGAACGTTTTAGTTGTCACTTTATCCATGTTAAGTAGTGCGGCATTACACGCACAAACCAATACAACGACAGAGATTGAGCAACTTAGAAATGAAATTAATGCGTTAAAACAAATGCTTCAACAGAATACGCAGCAACAACAGCAGCAAGCTGTTCAATTGAGCGCTGTTGAACGTCAAGTGTTGACGACGCCAAAAACGGTTGAAAAAACGGGTTTAGGTTTGACCAAAGGTGGGGCAGAGTTCAACTTATACGGTAATGTTCGAATGGACGCATCGTATCAAGCTGAAGGCGGTAGCAAAGACATGCCTTATAACCAAATCAATAGTGTACCTTTAGAAGGAAATGCTGAAAATAGCGATCGTTTAAGATCAACCCTTTCAGCAACGCGATTAGGTTTGGACTTTAAAGCGCCAGTCGCCGATCAGAACTTAAATGCCAAAATTGAGGTCGACTTTTTAGGCGGTGCAAACCTTGATAATTTACGTATTCGTCATGCGTATTTAAACTATGGTAACTGGTTAATTGGTCAAACGTGGTCAAACTTTGCGACTCCAGACTATATCCCTGAAACGATTGATGCTTTGGCTTATGTGGGTGCTTCAATTAAACGTACACCTCAAGTGCGTTATACCCATAAATTCACGCCAAATACTAACTTAGTCGCGGCAGTGGAAGACCCGAAAGATGCCAGCATAAGCCAACGTATGCCTGCATTTACAGGACGACTGAATCATAAGTTTAATGATGCCCTTTCAGTCAGTGGACGTGCAATGGCGCATGAAAAACGCATTCAAAATCAAGAAGAGTGGGCGTATGGCGTAGGTGTTGGTGCCAAATTTGACATCACCCCTGTGACTTCTGTGAAAGCGGATTACTACCATGTAAAAGGCGATAGCAGCTTTGTATCCTTTACAAACCCTGGCGTAGTTGCAACAGGCACAAGTATTGAACAAAGTGAGTTTGACTCAATTACTGTCGGTTTAACACAAAAGTTTAATGACAAATTACGCGGTACTTTAGCTTATGGTTATATGACTTTTGATAAAAATCAGGACTACCTTGATGCTGTAGCTGATGATACCAAAATCAATAAAAACTTATGGCAAGCATGGGGTAATTTATTCTATAGCCCAGTTCAACCTGTTAGCCTTGGCGTAGAGTATGTCTACGGTGAGCGCGAAGCGTTTGCACCTGCGGCAAATGGTAGTAAAAAAGGTGAAGACAACCGTGTGAACTTGGTTGCGATTTATAACTTCTAATACTTGAAGTGATAACCCGTTTTCACTTTGATATGTATAGAATGAAGTGAAATTTCACACAGAAACCGAAGGATAAGCCCTTCGGTTTTTTATGTCTTGCTGTTTAATTTCCTCAATACCCAGTTTTGAGGAAATGTTGCGAAAGTCACGCAATAGTAGAAGTTTCGTCAGAACTTAAGTTATTTATCACATAAGAATAAGTCATGAAAATAAAGCACATGTGCTGCCATCAACGGGTTACATTAGGTGAGGTAAGTAACTGTATATAGAGTACTTGATGACAATAACATGGATTCTTTTTACGCTTATGGCCGCTTTTATGCAGGCTTGGCGCAACGCTTTTCAAAAGCAACTCAGTACTACTGTAGATGTTTATGGAGTAACTCTAGCGCGGTTCATTTTTGCTTTACCTTTAGCACTGATTTACATCAGTTGTCTTTACCATTTCCAACCTGTGACAGATTCCGTCCATTTCAATCTCCGTTTTGCTATCTATGTGCTTATTGCGGCGTTGAGCCAAATTGCAGCAACAGCCTTGATGGTTCAGCTTTTTAAGCAAAAAAATTATGCAATTGGAGTGGGTCTTGCTAAAAGTGAAGCAGTACTTGCTGCGATTATTGCTGTAGTCTTTTTATCTGATCATTTAAGCCTTTTAGGCTGGTTTGGGGTTGCCGTGGGAGGCTTCGCAGTTTTTTTAATGTCCAAAGGGCGGGACTTTTCTGATTTTTCGGTGCAAACCTTGTGTATAGGTATCGGTAGTGGTTTATGTTTTGCCATTACCTCGCTCTTGGTACGTGAGGCAAGTTTAGAACTAGATAATTTACCATTTATTCACCGTGCAGCTTGGGTGCTCTTAATGGTAATCGGGACACAGTGCTTTTTACTTTTAATGTATTTGGGTATATTTCGCCGTGCAACGTTATGGGCCATGTGGCAGCGTATTGGACTTACATTTCGTGTCAGTTTATGTAGTTTTTTGGCGTCACTGGGTTGGTTTAGTGCCATGAGTATGCAGTCCGTGCCTATTGTAAAAACCTTGGGGCAGGTTGAGATTATTTTTAGTATGTTGATTTCAGCCTACTTCTTTAAAGAAAAGCTGGCACGTGCTGAACATCTCGGTATTGTATTGGTGGTGATTGCTGCATTTTTAGTGATTTGGGCTTAAAGTTTGATCTTTACACAGCCCCTGTCACTCATTTGTAATGGCATTAACCATTCAAAATATACTGTTAGTGCCGTTTTATCGGGGTTCAACTTAAAAAATAGAGACTAAACCCATGTCTAGGTTTAATCTCCAAAGTGTGTTTTTCTCGTGAGATTTAATTCTGTGGCCAAAATTTAGATGTTGATATTAGTGCAACAAGTTTCAGCTTTTTACTGAAGAAGATAGTTTTGATCTGCACCGACAAAGAAAATCACACCTATACAAAAAAGCCCACAGTAAATCGCAAACCAGATAATCATGTTTTTAAAAGCTTTATCTGAAATTGAACTATCTGCATATTTTGCTGGTTTTTTTGAGTCTAGATCTTTCATGGTTAGGGCACTCAACTGAGGTGATGAGTACATTATGCAAAGCAACAGAATGATGAAACAGATACAAAACAAGATTAAAAAAATATAACAGATGAAGCTGAATTTCTCAGGGCTGTTATAGTCTAAAGCCTGTGGGGGACAGTATGCAAATATCAGTAACTTGCTTCAGTTTTTAGAGTCCTAGCACTTAAAAATACAAAGAAAATAAAAATAATCTTATATTTAAAATACCACTCATGAATTTTATACATACTGAATCATTAGAAATGATCATTTCATTCATGACTGAAATTTTTGTACATTAACTAAAATAGCAGCTTGTCTGCGTAGAACAAAGTACTTGACCCTTCAGCATGGCGTTTAAGTTTAGAACGATATTTAGAGAGCATTATGAGAAATTTTGAAAATAAAGTGGCTGCGATCACAGGTGCAGGTTCAGGCATTGGGCAGCAGTTAGCGATTCAACTGGCAAGGCAAGGTACACATTTGGCACTCAGTGATGTCAATGAACAAGGTTTAGCGGAAACCTTAAACCACGTCAAAGATTATCCTGTTTCAGTCACGCTTACAAAACTAGATGTTTCAGATCGTAAGGCAGTAGAGGATTGGGCAAAGCAGTGTCAGCAGGACTTCGGTCAGGTCAATTTAGTTTTTAATAATGCAGGGGTCGCGTTAGCGAGTACTGTTGAAGGCTTGAGCTATGAAGATGCCGAGTGGATTTTCAACATCAATTTTTGGGGTGTGGTGTATGGAACCAAAGCTTTTTTACCCTATTTAAAACAAAGTGGTTCTGGGCATATTGTGAATATTTCAAGTTTATTTGGACTCACTGCTCAGCCTACCCAAAGTGCCTATAATGCGACAAAGTTTGCTGTCCGTGGTTTTACCGAGGCACTACGTCAAGAGTTAGATTTGCAAGACTGTGGCGTTAGTGCAACTTGTGTTCATCCCGGTGGTATACGTACCAATATTGCCAATAGTGCACGAATGAGTGACAGTATTCGTGCGCTGGGTATGAATCCAGAGCGTGCCAGCCGTTCTTTCAATAAAATGCTTAAAACCCCGCCAAATGTCGCGGCACAGGCCATTTTAAAGGCTGTAAAAAATGACGAGCGCCGTGTCTTAATTGGAACAGATGCCAAAATTATCGATCTGGTACAGCGTATTACACCAACAGGCTATACGCAGGCCATGAACTTTTTGACAGGAAAAAAACGCCGCAAATAAAGACGTATTCACATGAAAGATGATTTTATCGTTTTAACCGAGTATACTGAATCGAGTAATTTTTAAATTAAAAAAAGCTTCGATTTCAATGGTGAAGCATTTCGTTAAATAAAATGATAAGGAGTCCTACATGAGTGGTTCTCATAACCATGATCACAGTCATGTTGAAGTGACTGCAAAAAATGCCAAGAAATTAACCATTGCACTTGCCTTGACGTTTACCTTCTTAATTGTAGAAGTGGTTGCAGGATTTATCACGCAAAGCTTGGCCTTACTGTCCGATGCAGCACATATGTTTACCGATGCCGCTGCTTTAGCGATTGCTTTAGCAGCCATCAAAATTGGGCAAAAGCCTGCCGATGATAAACGTACTTTTGGCTATCAACGGTTTGAAATTTTGGCAGCTTTGTTTAATGCCATGATGTTGTTTGTGGTGGCGATTTACATTTTATATGAAGCCTATCAGCGTTTTAGTCAGCCACCTGAAATTCAAAGCTTGGGCATGCTGATTGTTGCGGCTTTGGGTTTAATCATCAATCTGATTTCAATGAAAATTTTGGTGTCGAGCAGCCAAGACAGCTTAAATGTGAAAGGGGCTTATCTTGAGGTGCTCAGTGATGCCTTAGGCTCTGTGGGTGTGATCATTGGCGCACTGGTGATTTATTTCACAGGTTGGATGTGGGTAGATACTGTTATTGCGGTGTTGATCGGCTTTTGGGTCTTACCTCGAACTTGGGTCCTACTGAAACAAAGTATCAATATTTTGCTCGAAGGTGTGCCAAGTGAAATTGATATCGAATCTTTACGCAATGACTTGCTGGCTTTAGATGGAGTGCAAGGCATTCACCAGCTTAAAGTTTGGGCCATTACCTCTAAAAATGTGCATTTAACAGCGCATTTGATTGCACCCGATGTAGATCAGAGAGCTTTATACCACCAAGCTGTGGAGTTATTGGGGCATGAGCATGGGATTACGCAAGTGACTTTGCAGATTGAAGAAGATGAATGCCATCCACACCAACATGAACATAGTCATTAAAAAGACTTGACCTTAGACTTAGTCTAGGCTTTACAATAGCATCACTTTATTTCAGTACGACATTATGCGTTCTACCACGTGGATTAGCGTCTTAGTTGCTTTATTCATGTTCCAAAGTCTTTGGAACGTGGCGGCAGCTTTTTGCGTCCATGAAGAACAAAAAGCTCAAGTCGTGACTCAACAAAGTTTTCATTTTGGCCACCATCAAACCACCTTGTGTGTGTCTGATGATAAGGCACACCAGCAAAGCAGTGTTGATGACCATACTCAAACGGCAAATGATCAGTTTGAATTGGGTGAAGACCATCAAGATCATTTGCCCTCAATGGCACATTTGATTATTCCGAAAGAAAAAAACTATCAACTGCCACTCGCGCTTGAACTTCGTGAGCGTCCGCAGTTTTTTTGGCACAATGCCTATCAAGCCCCTGATTTATTGGGGCAACATCCTCCTCCTGAACATTCCCCGCTAATGGTGGGGTAGCCTAAAACATTTCCCACCACTTCTTCTAAAAATTAGTGGGAAAAAGTATGTCAAATCAATTTAAGGCGTTTATGCGCCAAGCCCTTGCTGTAGGCATAACAACAGCTGCGATGCAATGGAGTTTTGCCGAACCGATCAAGACTTTGGATGAAGCTTTAGCAAAAGTAGAGCGCTATCAAAACCAAAGTGACATTGGGCAACAGCGACAAAGGATTACAGAGCTGAACATCAAAAATAGTGGTCTATGGCAAAACCCTAGCTTAAATATCAATCAAGATGGTTTTGGTTCAAATACTGATCGTGAGCTCAGTATTGCCATCAGTCAGCCCTTAGATGTTTTTGGACAGCGTAAGCTCAATCAAAAACTCGCAGAAACAGCGCAGCAACAAGGACAGTTACAGCAACAACTGTGGACAGCACAAAGTCAATTGGTGGTGAAATTTGCATGGTCTCAGTTGGCTTTGGCACAAGTTGAAAAATCGCTGTACGCCGCACAACTCAAAGTGAGTCAAAACAATTTAGACAGTGCCAAAAAACGCTATCAGGCGGGCAGTATTGCTTTGGTTGACTATGAACGTGCGCAAATCGAAAGTTTGGATATGCAGCGCTTATACCAACAAGCGGTACTGTCAGAACAAGTAGCACAGCGTCAACTCTCAAACCTTTGGGGCGAAACCAAAGCCGATATTCAACTCAATGCGACCTCAATGCCATGGCCAGATCAAAGCGATGCCACAGTACAGCGCTATATTGCTGAAGGTTGGTTGGAAAAGCTGTATGCACTGAACATTCAACAATCCAATTTAAACATTGAAAGTTTAAAAGTGCAGGCGCGTCCCAATCCGACCTTAAATGTCGGCATGAAACGGAGTCAAGCACCGAATGAAAGTAGCGATACCACATTAGCTGTCGGCGTGGATATTCCACTGAATATTTTTAACCGTCAGCAATACAGCATTCCGATGGCCCAGCGCCAGCAAAGCCTGTTGAATCAGCAGCAACAGCGCGAGTTAAAACAGCAGATTTTAGATATCGCCAATGCCATGCATGAGCTCAAAGGACTAAAACAGCAGTTCAGTGCGATCAGTCAACAAACCACTTTGGCAGAACAAGTGCAAGTTCGCACGCTGCAAGGTTTTAAAGCGGGAAAACTGTCGATTACTGACATTCAACAAGCCAACTTACAACTGCAAAGCATACGCCTTGGGCAGTTGCAGTTATTACGTCAAGCTTGGCAGACTGCATTGAGCGCAGAAGCACTCAGCCTCGGTACCAGCTATGAACAAATCAGTAGTTCAGATGCTTATAGTCAAATCAGTAAAAATTCAATCGCACAAATACAAGACCTCATCCTTGGCGGAGCACAATAATATGCAACTAAAAAACCAATTTGGAAAAATATCACAGCCATTGATGATTGGGCTTTTGCTCCTCATTACATTTCTCATCGCTGTTGGAATTTGGTTTAGCTCGAAAGATAAAACCACTGATGAACATGCGCATGCAGAACATGAAGAATCTGAACATGCTGATGAACCCGAGGCAGAAAAAGGACATGCCGAGGAAGGTGAAATTCAACTGACGGCACAGCAACTGACAGAGCAAGGCATTCAAATCGCTTCAGCTCAACAAGGTGTGGTGTCTCAAGTCACCGTTCTACCCGGAAAGCTTGTGGTTAATACCGATCAGCAAGTTCATATTTCGCCAAACTTTGGTGGGCATGTGGAACAGGTGAATGTTGAGCTTGGTCAAAACGTACAAAAAGGACAAACCTTAGCTGTACTGTCTGTACCCGAGCTGATTGATCAACAAGCCAATTTGCGGATGGCACAAGCCAGTTTGGATTTGGCACGTCAAGATTATCAACGTGAACAGCAGTTATGGTCACAGGGCATTTCTGCCAAGCAAGATTACCAACGAGCAGAAAATGCTTACCGACAAGCGCAGATTACTGTGCAATCGGTGCAAAGCCGTTTAAATGCATTGGGTGCAGCAGGTGGGGTAAATGGTCGTTTTGCCATTAAAGCACCCATTTCTGGTGTGATTAGCCAAAAAGATATCGTAGTGGGTGAAAACGTACAATTGGCTGATCAACTTTTTGTGATTGAACAATTTAAAGAGTTATGGCTTGAGTTTAATCTGCCTGCTCAGTACTCAGGTCAGTTACAAGCCAATCAGAGTCTGACATTTAAGCCAAATGCTTCTGAGCAAAAATATGAAGCCGTCATTCAAAGCTTAACTTCTCAAGCCGATGCACAAACAGGACGTTTGGTGGTACGTGCTAAATTAAAAAGCCAAGCGGCTGAACTACGTCCAAATGTTTTGGTGAATATCTTTTTAGACAATACCAGTTCCAAAACAGCACTTCGCGTCCATAAAAGTGCTATTCAAAACATAGAAGGTCAAACTTCGGTATTTGTGGTCGACGCTGAACAAAAAGGACAAGTGCATTTGAAAGCGCAGCCCGTTCAACTTGGGCAAGCTTCAAATGACGCTCAATGGGTAGAAGTGATTTCAGGCCTAACAGCAGGACAACGCTATGTCAGTCAAGGCAGCTTTGTCCTTAAGTCTGAACTCGAAAAAGGCGAGGCTGATCATGCACACTAATCATGATTTACCCAAGCCTGAGGGTTTGTTTGAACGAATTATTCAGTTCTCTATTCAAAATGCAATTTGGGTCATGCTCTTTGTATGCACGTGGATTGCGGTTGGGGTATACAGCTATCAAAAGCTGCCGATCGATGCAGTGCCCGATATTACCAACACGCAAGTACAAATTAATACCCAAGCCAACGGTTTTACCGCACTAGAGGTTGAGCAGCGGATTACCTATCCAATTGAAAATGCAATGGCGGGTATTCCCGATTTACAGTTGACTCGTTCTATTTCACGCTATGGTTTGTCCCAAGTCACCATCGTATTTAAGGATGGTACAGACATCTATTGGGCACGCCAGCAGATTAATCAGCGGGTACAAGAAGCCAAAGCGGATTTACCCAGTGATGTTTCTCCAACCATGTCACCAGTTTCGACAGGTTTAGGGGAAATTTATCAATGGGTCATTAAAGCAGAACCGAATGCCAAAAAAGCCGATGGTACAGCTTATAGTGCGATGGACTTACGGGAGATTCAAGACTGGATCGTTCGTCCACAATTACAACGTGTTGCGGGGGTGGCCGAGGTCAACAGTATTGGCGGGTTTAACAAAAACTATGTGGTTGCTCCCGACTTAAACCGTATGCAACAGTTAAATATTTCATTAATCCAACTGCAAACCGCTTTACAGGAAAATAATGAAAACCGTGGAGCGGGTTATATTGAGGAAAATGGTCAGCAACTCACAGTGCGTGTTCCGGGGACACTCAACAGTCTTGCAGACATTGAAAATACAACGGTTGCCAGCCCAAATGGGAACCCCATTCGTGTCGCGGATATTGCGCAGGTTTCCATTGACCATGACCTCCGAACTGGAGGAGCAACCTATAACGGCGAAGAAACTGTACTCGGCATCGCTATGATGATGATGGGGGAAAATAGTCGAACGGTGTCTAAAGCTGTAGATGCCAAAATTCAGGAGGTGCAAAGCAGTTTACCGCAAGGTGTCACAATAGAAACGGTTTATGACCGCACGACTTTGGTGGAAAAAGCCATTAAAACGGTGCAAAAGAACTTGGTCGAAGGCGCAATCTTGGTGATTGTGATCCTGTTTTTATTCTTAGGTAATATTCGTGCGGCGTTAATTACAGCCTGTGTGATTCCACTGTCTATGCTGTTTACTTTAACGGGTATGGCACAGCAGAACATCAGTGCCAACCTGATGAGTTTAGGGGCATTGGATTTCGGGATTATTGTCGATGGTGCAGTGGTGATTGTTGAAAACTGTATTCGCCGTTTAGCCCATGCGCAACAACTGCTCAAACGACCGTTAACTCAGTCGGAACGTTTTAAAGAAGTGTTTTTGGCAGCGCGCCAAGCCCGTCGCCCACTCATTTTTGGTCAATTGATTATTTTAGTGGTGTATTTACCGATTTTTGCACTGACTGGTGTAGAAGCAAAAATGTTCCACCCAATGGCGTTGACTGTTGTGCTTGCACTCGTTGCAGCCATTATTTTGTCGATCAGCTTTGTACCTGCGGCTGTCGCACTTTTTGTAAAAGGTGACATCAAAGAAACTGAAAGCCGTTGGATGCTGTGGCTAAAAAATCGTTATCAGCAGGTATTGGACTGTGCCTATCACTATAAAGCAGTGGTTTTAACCTTTGCACTGTGCTTGTTGATGTTGACAGTATTACTTGCAACCCGTATCGGCAGTGAGTTTGCACCGCAACTGAGTGAAGGTGACTTTGCTGTACAGCAACTGCGCTCTCCAAGCACAGGCTTAGAAGAATCACTTCGTATTCAGGAAAATACGGAAAAGCTACTTCTGAAAAAATTCCCTGAAATACACGCTATTTTTGCGCGAACAGGCACGGCTGAAGTGGCGACCGATGTGATGCCACCGAATATTTCAGATGGTTATATCATGTTAAAACCCCGTGATGCGTGGCCAAACTCGAAAGAAACATTGGATGAACTGCGTAGCCGTATGCAGGCGTATTTAGCGACATTGCCTGGTAACAACAGTGAGTTTTCTCAGCCAATTGAACTGCGTTTCAATGAGTTAATATCGGGTGTACGTAGTGATGTCGGTGTCAAAATCTTTGGCGATGACATGCAAGTGTTAAATGCGGAAGCTGAAAAAATCAGTAAATTGATTCAACAGGTTTCAGGCAGTACCGCCGTTAAAGTTGAACAAACGTCGGGTTTACCTTTGCTCAATGTGGAAATTGATAAAAGCTTGGCGGCTCAATACGGCCTAAGTGTCAAAACCATACAAGACTATGTGTCAGCAAGCATTGGCGGACAAAATGTCGGTGAAATTTTACAGGGCGACCGCCGTTTTGACTTTGTGATTCGACTCAGTGAGCAAGATCGTAGTGTCAATGGGATTGCGCAACTGCCAATACAGCTTCCAAATGGTGGCAGCATTTTACTCACCGATATTGCCACTGTAAAAATGATGGATGGTATCAACCAGGTCAGCCGTGAAAATGGCAAACGTCGTGTGATTGTCACGGCGAATGTGGAAGGGCGCGATTTGGGTTCTTTTGTCACAGAAGTACAAAGTCAGCTTAAACAATACCCACTTCCAAGTGGCTACTGGATTGAATATGGTGGTCAGTTTGAAAATTTGGCCTCGGCACAGGCTCGAATGCAGATTGTGATTCCACTGGCATTATTGACGATCTTTATTTTGCTGATGGCTGTTTTCCATAACATCAAAGAAAGCTTGCTGGTGTTCACGGGTGTTCCATTTGCCCTAACTGGTGGTGTGCTTTTCTTGTGGTTAAGAGACATTCCCTTGTCGATGTCGGCGGGCATTGGTTTCATTGCCTTGTCCGGCGTTGCCGTCTTAAATGGTTTGGTCATGCTGACCTTCATTAAAGAGTTAAGAGAGCAATATCAGCTGCATGAAGCCGTTTGGCAAGGAGCAATATTGCGCTTAAGGCCTGTTTTAATGACCGCTTGTGTGGCGTCCTTAGGTTTTGTTCCCATGGCGCTTGCCACGGGCACAGGGGCAGAGGTTCAACGACCACTGGCGACTGTAGTGATTGGTGGAATTATCTCTTCGACGTTATTGACCTTGGTGCTATTGCCAGTGTTGTATCGTTGGATGAATGCAAAGAAAGAAACGAAAATTTAACCCTTTAATCAATTGAAGCATGGGGAGGCAAAATAGCCTCCCCATGCTTTTTGTATGCTACTTGATGTCAATCTGATCGCTTTTGGGAGTTAAAATGGCAAAACTGTTATAGTCTGTTATATTTTATTCACAAAGAACTGTATCTGTCCTTTCGTATAGGAAACCTTAGAATAATGAATATAGATAGAGCGTTGAGGTATTGGAAATGAACTTTTTACTGAAGAAAAATAGAGCTTGGTTTGTATTCTTTATCATTACTTTATATTCGTTTCTTGGATTTTTTCTTGGATTTATCATTTGGGAATATTTTTTGAAGTAAGTACATAGTAACGCTAAAGAAAACTAAAGCAGCTAATACTTCAAAAACTAATCAGAATCTTACTTTGCTAACACCAGACTCGACTCCTAACGAGACAAGTCTGGTGTTTATAACCTTAAAACTTCCATTGCACCGAGACAGATGCATTTAAAGGGTCGCCGGGTTGAATCCACATATCGCTATAGCTTGCAACATAGTACGTTTCGTCTAAGAGATTGTGTACATTGAACTGATAACGTAGCTGATCTGTTGGCGCATAATAAGCATTTAGATTCAACAACATGTACTCAGGTAAGTTGAATCCGTTATCTGTACTGTGTCCACTACGTTTGCCCACATAGATTGCAGTTGCACCGAGCCCAACTTTGTCTGCATTAGCAAGGGTCCATTCATAGTTGCTACTGATTGAGCCGCTGTGCTTCGGCACATTGCTGAGTCGTGAACCTTTAGCAAGACTTTGGTCTTTTTCCACTTGAGCGTCTGTGTAGCTATAATTGGCACGTATAGCGAATTGATCATTGAGCTGTGTTTCTAAATCGAGCTCTAGCCCCTTACTTGAGACTTCTCCAGCGGTAATTTGATAGTTACTATCTGCTGGATCTGTGGTTAAAACATTCTCTTTATCCATTTTGAAGAGGGCTAAGCTCAGCAAACTCTGTGGGTTAATCCGATATTTCCCACCAATTTCATAGCTTTTGCCTTTTTCAGGGTTAAACACATCACCGTTTCGGTCCATGCCACTGTTGAGTGCAAACGATTCTCCATAGTTGGCGTACCATGACCAACGATCATTCAGTCGGTAGTTTAAACCCAAGCGTGGACTGGTTTGTTGTAAATCCTTTTTATTGGATGTACCTGCAAGTTTATTTTGAAAGTCTTGGGTGACGTGATCAAAGCGCGCTCCAAACAGCACACTCCATTGATCATTCAGGAAAATTTGATCTTGTAGATTCAGTGCAAAATAGCGTTGCTGTTCTTCGGTGTTAATGAAAAGTGGCAGCTCGGGTAAGTATTGTCCATAAATAGGAGTATAGATATCAATGCTATTTGGCACGCTACTGCTGTGGTTTCGACGCAGTTGTAATTGACGGTACTTCATCTGCCCAAGTTCAGTGCTCAAAAGTACTTCATGACGGGCCCAGTCTTGTTGGATCGTCCCAAGAACTTCAGTTTGAAAAAGAATGTCATCACTTTTATTGTCACGGTAGCGACGCTGGCGCTCTAATGTCTGTCCATCACTTTGAATACGACGAGGTTCACTGGAAAAGCCTTTGAGCTGAGTATCTTTCACACTGAGGGCATTATTCATTTTCCAGTCATCATTAAACTGATGTGCAAGTCGAAGCTGATAGAAATGATCTTTTTGAATATGATCACCATCATCAGGTTCGCCTGTAAATGTTTTAGGATCCATCACAAATTGTTTTTGATAACTACTTACACCACGGTCGAAGGTTCCATCTTGTCGAGTAAATTCACTGTCAAAATCTAACTGGGTTGAATCTGAAATTTTCCATGTGAGTTGAGGGGAGAAAAACCAACGCTCACTCTGCACATGATCACGAAAACTTTGATTATCTTCATGTGCGACCGCAATACGATAAGCCACAGCATCACTGATTGGGGCAGTATGTTCAAAACTAGCACGGTATTTTTCTAAACTATTGGCACGTAAATTCACTTCTGAAGAACTTTCCCATTCAGGCTTTTTAGTGTTGATATTCAGTAGACCGCCAGCTTCCCCACGGCCATAGAGCGCAGCCATTGGGCCTTTTAAAAAGTCGAGAGATTCAATATTCACCATATCTCGCGGAGCACTGAGTCCACGGTTAACACTCAGGCCATTTCTGATGATTTGTGCCCCAATATTGGGGTCTGTACTAAAGCCTCTAAATGAATAGTTATCCCAAAAGCCGCCACCATAATTGGTTTGATTATAGACCCCGCTCACTTGCGTGAGTGCATCGTCAATACGTTGCACATCTTGTTGTTGAATTAACGCTTTGGATAACACACTTCGACTAAATGGCACGTCTAAAATGTCATGTGAAAACTTAGTCATTGCTGTGCTTTGTTGAAGGTTTTCACCCTCAGTTTCGGCTTGTAATTGGATGGTCTGGAGTACTTCTGTTGAAGTTTCGGCCCAAGTGAAAGAACTCAGCAGACTTAAATATATGCTTGAGGAAAAAAGAGAGAATTTATTCATCATGAAGGAGAGTAGTTTAGATTTTGTATTGTTATGTTATAACATTTTAATGGGTTTGTAGTTAAAAAATCGCTCTAAATTCAAAAAATGGTTTAAAACATTTAAATAAATCAACCTAAGCTTTTAGGTTACAATCCACCATACACTGTTTCAAGTCAGCTAAAGTCCCAATACCATATGCTGTATCAAATACGACTGAAGATATGGAACATAGATCAACGTTATAATTTAAAAGCAGGTGGTTAAACTATAAACTCAATTTCTAAATCTTCACACTCAAAACTATCGCCAGATAATTAAAAAAAAGCTGAGATAAGTTGAAGAATGTGCTTGTTCATTCTAAGAAAATTGTGAATACTCATGCCGCAAAATTCAGGCTGTAAATTTATCTTTTGGGGTTAGCAACGACAGTGAAAACGTATCCATTTTCTCGTTTACAAAAAGCATTATTGGCGGTTGGTTCATTTTCATGTCTAGGGCTGAACTCGGTATGGGTACATGCGGCAGAAGAGAGTGATGTGGAGCAACTCGCAACCATTACAACCACTGCTCAAGCTGAACAATTGGCTTATTATCAACCCAAAGTTAATTTGTCTGGGTTTGGCCAGCAAAACCTTGCAGCAATCCCAGCATCTATTCACACCGTTACTGCTGAATTGATCGCAGATCAACATGCGAAAACACTGAGCGATGTGGTAAAGAACGATGCGTCCGTTGGGGATGGTTATGCACCCATTGGTTACTATGCAAACTTTGTGATGCGTGGATTTAGCTTAAATGCCGGATCAAGTTATTTACTGAACGGCAATTTGCTACGCGGTGAGCAAAATATAGCGCTTGAAAATAAAGAGCAAGTTGAAATCCTAAAAGGCATGAGTGCGATTCAAAGTGGGATGTCAACCCCGGGCGGTGTGGTGAACTATGTGAGCAAACGCCCCCAAGATGTCCAATCTTTAACCCTTGAAGCAGACAGTCATGGCGGTAGTCGTGTGGCAACTGACCTTGGGGGATGGTTTGGGGACAATCAACAGTTTGGTTATCGCGTGAATGCAGCTTATGAAGATATTCACCCCTATGTTGAACATGCCGATGGAAAACGTTGGTTTGGTTCCTTGGCTTTAGACTGGAAAATTTCAGATCGTTCAAAACTTGAATTTGATCTTGAATCACAGCGTCAAAAACAGCGTTCGGTACCCGGTTATCAGCTACTTGGTGGTCAAACTGTACCGACAGGAGTGGAATGGGATCGTTTGCTGGGCTATCAAAACTGGAGCAAGCCAATCACCAATGAAAGTCTAAATACGAGTCTGAAATATAGCTATCAAATCAATGATAACTGGAGCAGCAATCTATCTGCTTCGCAAAGTCGTGTGATCGTAGATGATTACTCAGCCTTTGCCTACACCTTTGACACTGATGGTAACTACGATATTTATGATTTCCGCAGCCCAGATGACAGTTATCTAACCAATCAATTTAAAACGGGCTTAAACGGAAAATTCAACACTGGAGCATGGCAACATAACCTGAGTTTAGAGTTGTCACATGCCTACAAAAGCCACACTCAGTATGATGCAATCAATGAATGGATAGGTTCAGGAAATATTTATAATGATCCTATTAGCTATACGCCTACGGATAAAGCCTTAGGTAATCATTACAAATCATTGGATAGTCAACAAACAGCCCTTAATGTGTCGGATCAAATCGAATTTAATGATGCTTGGTCAGTTTTGCTAGGCGGTAAGCTTTTACATTTAAATGAAAGTGCCTATGCTGCGGATGGCAATAGTATTCGTGACACCGACTTCAATCGCTTCTTGCCACAGCTTGCATTGATGTATCAGCCTTGGCAGAACACTCATCTGTATGCTTCTTATGCCAAAGGGATAAGCGATGGCAGTCAAGCGCCGTGGTCTGCCTATGGTAATCCGGATAAAGGCATCGTAGGAAATGCCTTTGAAACTTTAGCACCAAGACGCTCAACTCAATATGAGTTAGGTCTTAAACAGCAATGGCAAGAGCTACTGTTTACTGCCGCATTGTTTGACTTAACACAAGATTATCAATATACCAACTTAGACAATTACTATGTCAGCGATGGTGAACAGCATAATCTAGGTTTGGAATTGGGCTTGCAAGGTCGTGTTGCTGAAAATCTGGATATGACATCAAGTTTGGCACTGACCCGTTCACGTTTGGAAGATATACAGGTAGATGCTTATGAAGGGCATCAAACTCAAAATGTACCGACGGTTCGTTTTGCCAATCATGTGTCTTATCAAATGCCTCAAGTAGAAGGTTTACGTTTACTCGCAGGTATGCAATATAGCAGCAGTAAATACGCTAACAAAACGGGTACGGTTAAAGTTTCAGGCTATACCGTATTCGATGCAGGTGCAGCCTATAACTTCCGTGCTTATGGTTATGACAATATGCTTCGTCTGAATGTTGATAATTTGTTCAATAAAAAATATTGGCGAGATGCAGGAAGCTTTTTCGGGGATGATTATTTATTTCTGGGCACACCACGTACAGCACAATTTTCATGGACTGTGAACTTCTAGACAGAAATCGCTAGGTTTTAGGTTTTCTAAATTCTCCAATGTTGGGTCGTCGGAAAACCTATTACTGGTACGATTGATGTTAGATGTGGGCTTATTCATTGAATGAATGATGAAGGTTAAATAAGTCTACAGAAATAGGTTTGTATAAAAAATTCTTACTGCACTATGATCAAAGCGAATTTATAAGCTTGTGAATCAATATCCCAAAGCAAACTTTGAAGGTTTGAGCTCAAGCGTTTTTAACACCTTGAATTATCGTGATATAGGAACATTTTATGTTTGATAAGAATAAACGGGCAATCGTGGTTGGAGCTTCTAGAGGGATTGGCCTAGGTCTAGTTCGTGAGCTGCTCAATCAGCACTGGCATGTTATCGCGACCATCCGAGACATAGACCAAGTCTCTACAGGATTGAATCAACTGCTTTCTGAGTATCCTGACCGACTTGAATTAACCGAATTAGATTTAAATCATGTACAAAAAGCTGACCGTTTACTTAGTAAATATCATGAAAGATCCATCGATCTACTGTTGGTTTCTGCGGGTATTCTTGGGCCAGAACATCAACGCGTTGAGCAGTGCACGCCCAATGAGATTGCCAATCTGTTTTGGGTAAATAGTATTGCACCCGTGACGATTGCGAGAAAACTTCTTCCTTTGATGAAAGAAAAGAGTGTCATTGCATTTATGAGTTCTCGCATGGGAAGCGTTGCTTTAAACGATGATGGAAGTATGGAGCTGTATCGTGCAAGCAAGGCTGCTCTCAACAGTATCACACGTGGCTTTGCGATAAATGAGGCAATTCCTGCCCAAATAGGCGTGCTGAACTTACATCCAGGCTGGGTGCAAACTGAAATGGGCGGAAGCCATGCACCCATCAGTGTAAAAGAAAGCACAACGGGCATTGTACGTGTGGTTGAAGATTTTATTGGTAAAAATGAACAACAGTTTGTCGACTTTCAAGGTTATGAAATAACGTGGTGATAACCACAGCTTAAATAATGCGATGCAGTTTCTCATTCTTTGAGGGACTGCATATTACTTTCATCCTAAATAAAATAACAACTTGCTAAAAAGTGCGATAACCATTTAAAAATAGTCGTACCGTATTTTGAATATTTTCTTGCAACTGTTCTGTATTGGGTAAATAGGACTCATCTCAAAACTACAAGAGATGAACCATGATTAATCGTATTTAAGAAATGTGATCGACACAAAACACAATTTCTAGATCTATACAATCCTATCTTTTTCCAGTAATTTTACTATGGTATGAAAAATGCTAAGAATAAAATGACTCAAAAAAGGATGACCTATGAAAAAAACGATTTCAGCTTTAACACTCAGTTTAAGCCTATTACTCCCATGTGCAGCATTTGCCAAAAATAATGTTGTTGTTGTCGCTACTGGCGGAACGATTGCAGGTGCAGGTGCAAGCTCTACCAACAGTGCAACCTATACTGCGGCAAAAGTTCCTGTAGATGCATTATTAAATGCGGTTCCTCAGATTCAAAACCTTGCCAATGTGACTGGTGTGCAGGCAATGCAAGTTGCATCAGAAAGTATTACGGATAAAGAATTATTATCCCTTGCACGTCAAGTCAATGACTTACTGAAAAAGCCTGATGTGAATGGTGTCGTGATTACACATGGAACAGACACCCTAGAAGAAACAGCTTTCTTTTTAAATTTAGTGATTCATTCAGACAAGCCGATTGTATTGGTCGGGTCAATGCGTCCAAGTACTGCACTTTCTGCTGATGGCCCGTTGAACCTTTATAGTGCGGTTGCACTTGCTGCCGACGATAGTGCAAAAGGTAAAGGAACTTTTGTGCTCATGAATGACGACATTTTTGCAGCACGAGATGTTTCAAAAACAATTAATATCCATACCAATGCATTTATGAGCCAATGGGGTGCACTCGGGACCTTAGTCGAAGGAAAACCTTACTGGTTCAGAAATACAGCAAAACGTCATAATAAGAGCTCAGAATTTAATATTGAAAATATTAAAGGTGATAGCTTACCGCTGGTACAAATTGTTTATGGTTCAGGCAATATGTTGCCGGATGCATACACGGCTTATGCTAAAGCAGGGGCAAAAGCTATTATTCATGCAGGTACAGGGAATGGATCGGTAGCCAATTATATTGTCCCAACATTAACTGACTTACAAAAAGAAGGTGTGCAAATTATTCGTTCATCTCGCGTACCTCAAGGTTTTATTCTTAGAAATGCAGAACAACCAGATGACAAATATGGTTGGGTCGTCGCACATGATCTTAACCCGCAAAAAGCTAAATTACTTGCTGCACTTGCTTTAACAAAAACAAAAGATGCAAAGGAAATCCAACGCATTTTTTGGGATTACTAAACCCAATAACTGTGAACTCGCATAGTAATGCTTTTCAGCTAAGCACCTTAAAAATTTAAGGTGCTTTTTTAGCGTCTATTAAATAGATTAAATTCATCGACTCTATATTGAATAAATATTTAACAAATCAATAGCAATCTATATTCACCATCCTTTTCAACAGGTGCTCTATGCACACAAGGTAAGACCTGTTGTGTTGGATGATCTACTGCAAGTCGCCAAAGATGTCCCAAGCCTAAATTCACAGGTTTTGCAATGGGTTTAGGCTTATAATGTAGATCAAAGAAATACTCTTCTAGGAAAGTTTCAAATTCAGCTTCTGGCCCATCATGTAGTTTTTTAAGCTTTTCTCTGAGTTCTGGAATCAAAATTTTTTGCTCGACCTGATCATTGGGCACGATATCACTTGCAGCGCCGTGGTAGGTACATAAGAAAGTATCTGTTTCTATGGGTGAACGATCTATATGAAACGAATATACATCTGTTGAAATAAAATCAAGCTCGTCATCACGCTCATAACTTTTAAGTAAATTAAGCGTAGGGGATGCGCCACAATCAGTTAAAAGCTGTATATCTTTTAAAATGATTTCCCTTGCGAGATTCCCTTTTTCTGAAAGTTGTAGAGCTAAAAGATCTTTAATAGAAACTTCTGTAATATTTTCTTTTAACTCAAGTTTAGCCACAATTTCTTTAAAATCGCCAACCAAATCTCTATGCCAGCAAAGTGCATTCATTTTTCCTTGAAATTTGGAGTTTACAAGTTCAGAGAAAGAAGAAACTACACTAATTTGGGCGTTGTCAGAAAATGGATTTTTCATAGCAGATGTAAGTATTAAAGCATGTTCAATATTATACGTTTAGTTTGATCATAGAAATGCTGAATAATTCACGACAAAGATAGATTTTTCAAAACTAATATTATGTTACTTGGAATACTCAGCAACGTGAATTATGATCGTAGAGATTAACGTTGCTGAGCTGTGGCAACGCAGTGTCGTGTAGGCTACACAGTCTCAGATATTCTATTTAACATAAAATGAAGTTATGCGACTTCAGAATGAATTTTGAAATTAAATTAATATGGATAGACAGCTTTATAAAAGATATTTTAAACAGACAGATAACGTTACTTTTCCTTGCCCTAGTTGCACTAATCTAAGTTTAAAATTAAATAAGGATAAATTTTTTGCAGAAGATACTGCATCGTCAAAAAAAATGAAGGCAGATGATGACTATTGGGAACCGGAATGGTTAACTTCTGTTTTTACTACTGTACTTATTTGCAATAATTCAGATTGTGCTGAATCAGTTATATGTTCTGGTATTGGATCCGTGGATTGGGAGCCAGAACCTAATGAACATGGCGAAATGGAACAACAATACTATTCGTACTATCTTCCAAAAATATTTATCCCTACAATACATTTTTTCAATATTCCAGAAAAATGCCCTGATAACGTTAAATCATTATTAATTGAAGCTTTTTCCTTGACACTTCAATCCCCAGGCTCAGCAGCAAATAAAGTTAGAGCCGCCATTGAAAATCTTCTAACAGAATATGGTGTTCCTAGATATTCTAGAAAAAATGGGAAAAATAACAGGTTAACTTTAGATTCTAGAATTGCGAAAGCAAAGGATAAAAATGTAGTTTTAGGTGAGCTTGAAAATATTCTATATGCCATTAAATGGCTTGGTAATGCAGGAAGTCATGCTAATTCTGAAATATTACAGGATGATGTCTTTGATGCCTATGAGTTAATGAGTCATTTATTGAGTGAATTATATCATTCTAAAGCTGATATAAATAAACTAGCAAAAGCTATTAGAAAGAAAAAAGGACCTATCAAAAAATAATTTGCAAAAGAGCTCACATTATCTAATGATGGACTCTAGGCTCAAATCTAAGACTCTTTAGTCAAAATTCTGCGGTGTTAAAATGATCAACATGCATTTTGAAACATCGCCAAATGATAAGTAGCTGATACAACCTAAGATCCTGTATCAGCTACTTATTTATATAAAGCTCTTTCCTTTATTCATGTTCTTTACGAAGACTCAATGAAAGCTCATCCCAACGTTGTATCGCTGCATCCATCGCTTGCATTTTGACATGACCAAAACCTCGTACATCTGCTGGTAATTGTGCGATTTTTTCAGCAACTGATAAGTCATAACTTTCAGGTGCAGCACTAATGGCTTTAACAAATGCGATATAACGATCACGCCAAGCATGTTCTTTTTGACGTTCTTGCTGTAAAGCAAATGGATCAAGGAAAGTCTCTCTAAGCCACTGTAGGCGAGCAAGAATCATCATCGGAATACGCATCCAATATCTAAAAGCACGTTTGCGTATGACACCATGAGCACCCAAAGCTGGTGGTGCTAAGTGATAGGTTAAACGTAAACCTTGACCAAACTGGGTTTCAATCGATTGTTTAAAGCTTTTTCCTCTGAGTAAACGTGCAACTTCATATTCATCTTTATACGCCATGACTCGATAGAGCTGTGTCGCAATGGTTCCAGCGAGTTCTTCGGGTAATACTTTGGCAGCTTGTTCGACAAGTGTTCGATATTGAGTTGCATAATCTTGATTCCAATACTCGACCAGACGCGCAGAACGATCGTCAACGAGTTCAGCTAACGTGGTTGGTTTACGCATTGTAGGTATGGTTGCAATAATGCGTTTGGCTAAGTCAGGATCACTCATCAGATGGCAACCGATGCGGAAAGCTTCAAGGTTTTTTTCAGTAGCCGTACCATTCAAATGGATGGCTTTCTCAATACTTTCTCGTTTCAACGGAATCTGACCTGCTTGCCAAGCCATGCCAAGTAAGATTTGATTTGCAAAGATTGCATCACCTAAAACCTGTGTGGCAATACGTGTTACAGGTAAAGATGTGAGTTTTCCTTGAGTCGTTCGACCACGAAGTCGGTGAATCAAATCTGTAATTGGCGCATACCAATCACGAGATTGAAGAAAATCAGAAGTAGGGGAACCATCTTCATTGACGATGATAACAGCATCAGATTTTAGACGAGAAAGTGCCGCATTACTGCCTGCAACAATCGCATCTGCACCAATTAAAACATCACATTGACCCGCAGGGATTTTGGTTGCGGAGATTTGCTCATCCTCTGTCGCGAGTTGTATGTAGGAATAAACCGCACCCCCTTTTTGAGCCAATCCAGCCATATCCATGATACGTGTAGCTTTACCTTCCAAATGAGCAGCCATTCCCAATAAAGCACCCGCTGTAACTACACCTGTACCACCAACACCGCCGACCAATATACGGATGGGCTTTTGATCAAGTTCAGGAAGGATTGGCTTTTCTGGCCAGCCAGCTTCTATACTTTTAAATACTTCTGGGCGTTTCATATCACGAGTATGGACTGTGACAAAACTTGGACAGAAACCTTCGACACAAGAAAAGTCTTTGTTACAACTGCTTTGATTAATTTGACGTTTGGTTCCTAACGCTGTTTCAACAGGTTCAATTGATAAACAGTTCGATTGTTTAGAACAGTCACCGCAACCTTCACAAATCTCACTATTGATAAAAACGCGTTCAGCAACATCAGGATAAGCATTGCGTTTACGACGACGACGTTTTTCACTGGCACAGGTTTGAACATAAATTAACGCCGTAACCCCAGAAATTTCACGTAATTTGCGTTGTACATCATCTAGCTCATTTCTGTGGTAAATCTCGACATGAGCAGCAATACCTTCTTCGGCATGAATCAGCTCAGGTTCATCCGTGACGATGACTTGTTTTGTGATACCTTCAGCATCAAGCTGTCGTGTTAATTGTGCCACGCTGAGATGACCATCGACATGCTGTCCTCCCGTCATTGCGACTGCGTCGTTATAGAGAATTTTGTAGGTCATATTGAGTTTTGCAGCGATTGCTTGGCGGATAGCCAGATAGCCTGAATGGAAATAGGTTCCATCTCCTAGATTGGCAAAAATATGCTTTTCATTGGTGAAATGAGAAGCACCCGCCCAACTTACGCCTTCGCCACCCATTTGCGTGAACGTTTCTGTATCATGATCTTGTAACACGGCAATATAATGACAACCGATCCCGCCCAGTGCACGACTGCCTTCGGGTAACTTAGTTGATGAGTTGTGAGGGCAGCCGCTACAAAAGAAAGGTTTACGTTCTGCAATATCTAAAACACGCCGTGACTCGTGCTCTGCTTTTTGTAACAGCTCAAGTCTATTTTGAATTTGCGTTTTTAAGCTTTCTGGAAGATCTAATTTTAAGAATCGAGCAGCCAACATTTTTGCAATCGGTTCAGGTTGGAACTCATAATGACCAATCAAAGGCGCTTCATCAATCGATGTACTCCATTCACCTTTTCCATCACTCGCTTTACCGATGATACGCGGGCGTTTGCCATCTGGAAGCACATAGAGTTCATCTTTAATTTGTGCTTCAAGAATAGGGCGTTTTTCTTCTACAACAATCAGTTCTTCTAAACCTTCGGCAAATTCACGCAGACCTTGCGGTTCTAAAGGCCAAATTAAAGCAACTTGATACACTCTCAATCCGAGCTGTTGGGCCGTTTCACCTTCAATTCCGAGAATACGTAACGCTTCAATCGTATCTAAATAACCTTTACCACTTGCTGCAATGCCAATACGCGCATCAGGACAATGCCATGTCACCTGATTTAGTTGATTTTCACGTGCATAAGCCAATACAGCGGGTAAGCGATATTTATAAAGACGTTCTTCTTGTTGAATGCCGTGATCAGGCCAACGTATATTGACACCATCTTCAGGCATTTGAATATTTTGGGGTAAAACAGGAGTAACTCGATCTAAATCCACATGAACAGAAGCAGAGGTTTCGACGATTTCACTGACCAACTTCATTGATGTCCATACACCCGCAAAGCGTGACATGGTAACCGCATGAGCACCTAAATCAAGAATTTGCTGTATTGAAGTCGGGTAAAAAATTGGAATGCCACAACCGATCATCACGTGTTCTGATTGGTGAGGGATACTCGAAGATTTACAAGAATGATCATCGCCAAAGAAGGCAACCACACCACCTCGTTCTGCTGTTCCTGCAAGATTGGCATGACGGAGAACATCTCCAGAACGATCTACCCCCGGGCCTTTGCCATACCACCATGCGGTCACGCCATCATATTTACCTTGACCTGCGAGATTGGCTTGTTGGGTACCCCAAATTGCAGTAGCAGCGAGATCTTCATTTACGCCAGGTTGAAAAACAACATGATGGTCCTTGAGTATGCCTTCAACTTGCCAGAGAAAATTATCATAATTTCCGACAGGGGAACCACGATAACCTGAAATAAAACCAGCAGTATGATAACCGTTTATAGTATCCCGCCGTGTTTGTGCGAGTGGTAAACGCACCATGGCCTGAATACCTGTCATATAAGCAGTACCGTCATCACTGAGATATTTATCTTCAAGTGATACATCCTTGGTTGGAATTTTATTTGGAGTAAATTTTGTCGCTATATTCATTTATATCTCCTTTGAATTTTGTAGATCGAACTACTTTCTTTTCTCAACATCCCGTTGAATATTTGGAGTAAATGACATACTCGGAAAAAGATTAATCAGTTCAACTTAAGACAATGAAACTGTTCAATGTATGTACATTAATGTCATTGTGGGTGATCCAGACTGGTGCAACAATGCGTAATTAAGAAAAACATATTTACGTTATGCGCAAAAATCTTGATGGTGGATTACTCCATGCAATGCATGCTTTCCTAAAAGTCATTGATAGTGGAAGCTTTACGGCTGCTGCAGAGCAGATGGAACTGACAACAGCGCAAGTGTCTCGACTCATAAGCGAGTTAGAAGGGCGTTTAGGTACAAAATTACTACAACGATCGACCAGACAGCATGCATTGACCGATATTGGTGCAGCTTATGCAGAGCAATGCCGTCAAGTGCTTGCAATGGTGGAAGAAGCAGAAGCTCAAGCCATGGGAATGGCAAGCAAACCGCAGGGCAGGTTACGTGTTTTGAGTATGGCTAGTTTTGGTCATCATTATGTGTCTCCGATGCTGGCCGAGTTCTGTCAAACCTATCCAGAGCTTACGGTTGAATACCGTACTTCGCAGAATGTACCAGACCTTTTAGCCAAAGGAATTGATGTCAGTTTATATCTCACTGAATCTTTGGCCGACTCAAGATTTGTTGCTCGCCGAATTGGAACAATATTTTCATTACTCTGCGCATCGCCAGCCTATTTAGAAAAATATGGCGAACCAAAATCATTAGATGACCTACAAAAACATGCATGTTTAAGATTGGTGAATCCATCTATTACACCGCAATGGCATCTAGTCAGTGAAAATAGTTGTTCGTATCAAATCGATATTACAGGGCAGTTGATTGCAGACACACCAGAACTATTATTAGACATGGTGCAACAAGATATGGGTATCGCATTACTTCCAACTTTTGCTGTGATTGAGGCTATACGTACTGGGCGATTGCGCCGTGTTTTAGCAGATTGGAGATCACCGGATATAGGTGTTTATACCTTACTGCCATCGCGTCATTTTATTGATGCGAAAACAAGGGCATGGTTAACCTGGGTTGAGCAGCATATTTCACCTAAAATTCAGAGTGATACAGACTATTTTTTATAATTCTAAATTCGCGATTCAAATCTTTAAGCAAAACATTAAATATAAAGTAGATTTACCACGAACTACAGTCCATAGATAAGATGCCGGTAAAGATTCATGTAAAATATTTGGTTCATGAACCTAGCTATGAATACATATTTTCCTACTAAAAAGGTCTTAAGAATAGACTAAATTTGTCTAGGAGAGTGGGGGCTATTCACACCTCATTGAAACCCCTTTAAGAAAGGGGATGCCGATCCTCTATATCACCAACGGTGGATGAAGCTTGTCAGCATTCTTAAATATTTATCGTCACCATCACGGCATAGACGTGCGCTTATGGTAAGTCACACTTACATAACTTAGACTTAGAAGATTTGGTGGCTTTAACTATTAAAGCTGTAGTAATGGCATGGGTACACCATCCAGCGACAAACTGGGTGTCAAAGCTAGGTAAGTGAATTACTAGACTTCACTGTAGTTAGTTCTCAATTTTAAATTTTATTAAAGGAAGTATGAAAGTCATACTTCCTTTTCAATCTTCTACACAATAAAACTTTAGAGTTGAAGCCAAAAATAATATTTAAATTAGGTTTGAAAAATAATTACGGTGGGCGCTATCTTGTGGTAAGAGTTCTAATAAGCGTTGTATTGCATCAATTCGATCATGTGTTTGCCCAATAATTCGTAATAATTGATCGATATCCTTTATTTGATAGATCAACTGGCTTAAACGGGCATCAAAACAATGTCTCCATGTGCTGAGTAATGGGCTTTCTGATTTAGATAAAAAGCTACCTTTATATAGCGAGAATGTACTGGATATAAGATTTGCATTTAATGATTGTTCAGCACGTAAAAAATCACATTGAACTTCACAGCTAAGCCTATAAATGCGAGCCTCAATTGAATGGGGTAATAAGCTACGAAGTTGTGAAAGCTCAGCCTTTAGGGTTTTTAGGCTGACATTACGCTCACCATAAAGGGCATAGTGTAACTCTTCTAAACAAATGCCATGGGGATACAAAGCTAAAATGCATAGTATTTCAATTTGACGGTGAGTCAAGTTCAATGTATGCCCATTAAATTGAACCCAAGGCGAGCCTAGTGCCTTAATGTATAAAAAATTTTGCTGTTCAAGTTTTATGGCG
The DNA here is from genome assembly GCF_001592855.1 of Acinetobacter sp. BMW17. Taxonomy (NCBI): domain Bacteria; kingdom Pseudomonadati; phylum Pseudomonadota; class Gammaproteobacteria; order Moraxellales; family Moraxellaceae; genus Acinetobacter; species Acinetobacter sp. BMW17. The sequence goes on along the minus strand of NZ_LSOD01000045.1, from coordinate 18,956 downwards.
CGTTGTATTAAATCTGCACAGCGTTCAACTGCAAGCAGCCCTAAAGGCGTATGTTTTTTATATTTTGTGGAAAGGTTAATAATGCCATGAAATTGACCTGATGCTGGATCCCAGATCGGCGCGGCATAACAAACCCAATCTCGAACACTGTCCATTTGGTTTTCATGAGAATAGACACAACTTGATATTTGGCTGTTTAAAGTCATACCTATCGCATTGGTCCCAACAGCCTGTGTAGACCAATGCCCACCCTCAATAAAATGCACCTGTTCGGCAGAAGAAAGCATTACAGAACTACTCCATGTCCATAAGAGAGTACCTTGATGATCTGTGAGACCAATCGCCATATCTGAATCATCAGCTATTTTGAGTAAGTCGGCATAATTATGTTGGATAGAGCGGCGAAATAAAGAAGTTTTATCTTCTGGAGGTAAGGCTAAAACAGGAGCGGCATGAACAGTATGTTGATTAATTAAATGGGTTGTTTGCAGATTTTTTGCAGATGCGGTATTGAACAGGTTCATATCATATTCCTTTATGATCAGACTGTAATATTTTTAAATTTTAGAAATGAGTTTCCAAATTTATAGTCATTTACGTCATTTCTTCTTGCTTCAATTTTAAATGCTTTTATCTTTGCTTGGTTAAATCATATCTTTTGGCTTTACCAGTCCTTGAGTTACTTTAAAAGTGTTCTTATGAGCTGAAAATGGCTATTTCCATCTGAAATGTTAATAAACGTAAATAGGATGAAAATTCATTCGCTCATGTAAGGGCTAGGCACAGCTTTACCATGATACTGACGGTCTGCAAAATAACTTGATCGTACTAATGGCGCACTCCAAATATTTTTAAACGCTAAGCGCTCTCCATGTGTTTGATAATGCTTAAACTCTTGCAACGTAACAAAACGATGAATTGGCGCATGAGATTTAGATGGCTGTAAGTATTGACCGATTGTGACATAGTCCACTTGATAATCTTTCAAATCATTTAATAACACAATAACCTCAGCCTCGACTTCTCCTAAACCGACCATCAAACCACATTTCGTTGGAATTTCAGAACAGTAGTGTTTAAATTTTTTGAGTAAATCCAATGAGTGCTTATAGTCAGCGCCTGGTCGCATGGCTTTATACAGACGTGGAACGGTTTCAATATTATGATTAAAAACATCGGGTGGGTTTTGGCTCAGAATCTTCAGGGCAATATCTGCACGACCACGAAAATCAGGAACCAAAATTTCTATCAGAGTTTCTGGACTGGTTTGACGAATTTCTCGAATGCAATCTGCAAAATGCTGTGCGCCACCATCTTTTAAGTCGTCTCGATCAACAGAAGTAATCACGACATACTTTAAGTTTAGATTCTTGACTGTTTCAGCCAGATGCTTTGGCTCATTAGGATCTAGGATATTAGGACGACCATGTGCGACATCACAGAATGGACAGCGGCGAGTACAAATATCTCCCATGATCATAAACGTTGCAGTCCCTCCGCTAAAGCATTGTGGCAAATTGGGGCAGGCCGCTTCTTCACAAACCGTATGTAGTTTCTGTTGTCGTAATAAATCCTTAATGATTTGAACTTCCTCAGGTTGACTAATTTTAGTCCGAATCCATTCTGGCTTTTTCGGTGTCGTTTCTGTTGGAACAACTTTAATTGGAATACGCGCCATTTTTTCAGCGCCACGTAGCTTTTTTCCAGTTAATACTGTGTTATTTAAATCCATTACAAACACTCCATCGTTTAAAATAATTAATATAGATCCCGATATTAAATAAGCTCTTTTAGGTGCTTTAATAATATTAAAACAGTGCAAAAAACTTATCATATAAAATAAAGGTTGGTTAAAGGTTTGTTTTCATATGTGATTGAACCATTGTAAAATTTTAAAAAATTTTTAAGTTCATAACCTTCTGTTTTTAATATTTTTCCCATCTCTTAACGCATTATATTTTTTTAGTCTAATATGAAATTAAATAAAAATATATTTATATAAATATACGGTTTAAAAATCCAACCATTAATTTTTGGATTTTCTTTTAAGCGTAGTTAATAAGGAACAAAGATATGCAATTAACGGAAGAGCAATTGCTAGCAGCATACAAAAGAATGCGCGACATTCGTGAATTTGAGGATCGACTTCACGATGAAAATAATACAGGTGATATTCCCGGTTTCATCCATTTATATAGCGGTGAGGAAGCTATTGCCGTAGGGATCTGTGAAAATTTAACAGACAAGGACTTCATTACATCAACGCATCGTGGTCATGGACATTGTATTGCTAAGGGCTGTGACATTCACGCCATGATGTTAGAAATTTTTGGCAAAGATGATGGTTTGTGTCGTGGTAAAGGCGGCTCAATGCACATTGCGGACTTAGATAAAGGCATGCTCGGTGCAAACGGTATTGTGGGTGGTGGTCCACCTTTGGCTATTGGGGCAGCTTTAAGTGCTAAAACACTGAAAAATGGTGGGATTGGTCTATCATTTACCGGTGATGGCGGGTCAAATCAGGGCTTAACTTTTGAAGCCATTAATATGGCTGTCGTGTTAAAGCTCCCTGTCATTTTTGTTTTTGAAAATAACGGTTTTGGTGAAGGTACTGCACATGACTATGCCGTAGGCAGTAAAGACATTGCAGGTCGAGCGGCAGGTTTTGGCTTACCTGCTGAAAAAGTAGATGGAACAGACTTTTTTGCTGTGTATGAAGTTGCACAAAAAGCCATTGAACGTGCCCGCTGTGGTGAAGGTCCGAGTGTGATTGAAACGGTAACCAACCGTTTTTATGGACATTTTGAAGGTGATCCGGGGCTTATTCGTTCCAAAGAAGAACTGGATTATGTCAAAGAACATAAAGACCCATTGAAAATATTCCGTGAAAAAGTCAAGGATAAAATTGACGAAGCCAAACTGGATGCGATTGATGCCCAGTCTAAAGCCAATGTAGACGATGCCGTTGCAAAAGCACGCGCAGCTAAGTACCCAGAAGTCTCTCAGTTACTTACTGATGTTTACGTCTCTTACTAAAGGAATAGTAGAAAAATGCCAAATAAAAGTTATCGAAACGCGATTAAAGAAGCAATTGAATTAGAAATGCGCCGAGATCCGAGTGTCATTGTGGTCGGTGAAGATGTTCGTGGTGGGCATGGTGGCAAAAATACCGATGACAATAAACTGGAAGGTTTTGGCGGTGTACTTGGTGTAACCAAAGGCTTATGGACTGAATTTGGTTCTGAGCGAGTCATTGACACCCCGATTACAGAATCGGCGATTATTGGTATGGCGGCAGGTGCTGCTGCAACGGGTTTAAGACCTGTGGCAGATTTAATGTTCATGGATTTTTACGGCGTGTGTTATGACATGCTGTATAACCAAGCGGCTAAATTCCGCTATATGTTTGGTGGCAAAGCCAAAGCGCCACTCGTTGTACGAGGCATGATCGGTGCAGGTTTTTCCGCAGCAGCGCAGCATTCTCAGTCGCCATATAACGTGTTTGCCTCAGTGCCTGGTTTAAAAGTGGTGGTGCCTTCAAGTGCCTATGATGTGAAAGGGTTGTTGATTCAAGCCATTCGAGATGATGACCCAGTAGTATTTTGTGAGCACAAATTGTTGTATGACATTAAGGGCGAAGTGCCAGATGAAGCCTACACTATTCCTTTTGGTGTCGCAAATTACACCCGTGAAGGCACTGATATTACCATTATTGCCTTAAGCTTGATGGTGCATCGTGCCAATGAAGTTGCGGATAAGCTCGCAAAAGAAGGCATTTCGGTTGAAGTGGTTGACCCTCGAACCATTTCTCCATTAGACGAAGATGGCATTTTAGAATCAGTGGCGTCAACAGGTCGCGTAGTGATTGTAGATGAATCTGCGGCGCGTTGCGGTTTCGGACATGATGTGGCTGCACTCATTGCACAGAAAGGCTTTCATTATCTTAAAGCACCAATCGAGTTAGTCACTCCACCACATTCACCCGTACCATTTTCACCAGTATTAGAAAAAGAATGGCTACCCAGTGTAGAACGCATCGAACAGGCTGTACGTAAGACGTTGGAGGCTTAGGATGAGCGAAATTAAAACTTTAGAAATCCCAAAATGGGGTTTGTCCATGGAAGAGGGTACGATTGCCCAATGGCTGATTGAGGAAGGTACGCAATTTAGTAAAGGACAGGAAATTTGTGAAATTGAAACCACAAAAATCGTCAATGTTCTTGAAGCACCTTTTGATGGCTTGCTACGCAAAATTATTGCTAAAGATGGTGACACTCTGGTTGTAGGTGGAGTTATTGCAATTTGTGCAGACGCTCAAGTTTCAGATACAGAAGTTGAAGCATTTGCACAGTCCTTAGGTGGAACACCTGCTGTAACAGAAAATAAAGCGGTAGCAGCGGTTCCTGAAAAAGTAGCTGTAGCTCAAGTTGAAACCAAAGTGCAAGCTGTTCCTAAACAGAACAGTGTTGGTAATGGATCAAAAGCGGTGACTCAGGGCGGATATTCTATTCCTGCTGCGTTACAAGGCTACCAACAAAGCGATGATATTTTTGCAACGCCACATGCCTTGAAATTGGCTGAAAAGCATAATGTAAACTTGTCTCAGATTACGGGTTCTGGACGTGAAGGTCGTATTAGTGTTCAAGATATTCAGACCGCAGTTCAAGCTGCTGGTGGTTCTTGGCCAGATGTGCGTCATCAAGCCAGTACCAAAGCCGTGAAATCTAAAGCAGATGATAGTGATGTTCTAGCGACACCTGTTGCCCGCCGTTTGGCAAGACAATGGGGCATTAATTTGCATGATTGTCGTGCATCTGGTTCACGTGGACGAGTCTGTAAGGAGGATGTTGAAGCTGTATATCAACGTGAAAACCCTGTACAAGCTCAACATGCTGAGCATGCGCATCCAACAGCGTCGGCAAAATTCACCACCGTGGCTATGAATGGTATGCGTAAAGCAATTGCTGCACGGCTACAAGTGGCAAAACGCAATGCACCACATTTTCGCTTAACAATAGACTTAAATGTTGAGTCAGTTCAGGCTTTGCGTCAGCAAATTAACAGTACCGTACCGCAAGTCAAACTGTCCATTAACGATATGCTGATTAAAGCTGCTGCCGCCGCACTAATCAAAGTTCCACAGGTCAATGTTCAGTTTGATGAAGAAAATCAGCAGATTTTACAATTTGAACAGGCTGATATTTCGGTTGCTGTGGCCATCGAAAACGGACTGATCACGCCAATTATCAAAGCAGCGAACCGTAAATCTTTGGCGCAAATTTCCAATGATATGCGTGATTTGGCGACACGTGCCAAAACTGGAAAATTAGCACCTGATGAGTTTCAAGGCGGCAGTTTCAGTATTTCCAATTTGGGAATGCTCGGTATTCAGCAGTTTGATGCCATTATTAACCCACCTCAAGGTGCGATTTTGGCCTTAGGTGCAGCAGAGAAACGTGCTGTTGTCGAAAATGATGAGATTGTTGTTCGTCAAATGGTGACAGCAACATTGTCTTGTGATCATCGTGTGATTGATGGTGCGTTGGGTGCTCAATTCCTTTCGGCATTTAAGCAGTTTGTCGAAAATCCTGCATTAATTTTGGTGTAGGAGGAACAGCCATGTCAGATACACAATTTGATCTTGTGGTTATTGGTGCTGGTCCTGGAGGGTATGTCGCTGCGATTCGCGCAGCGCAACTGGGATTAAAAACTGCAATCGTTGAAAAACAACACTTAGGCGGAGTGTGTCTTAATTGGGGATGCATTCCAACCAAGGCATTATTGAGCGGGGCTGCGCTTGCGCAGCAGTTCAAACATGCAGAACAGTTTGGTTTTACGCTTAACGCGATTGATTTTGACATTCAAAAACTGGTCCATCATAGCAGACAGGTTTCTGAGCAACTCGTGCAAGGTATCGGTCAATTATTGAAAAAAAATCAAATCACTGTTTTTAACGCAGCAGCCCAGTTTATTGCCAAAGAGCAATTAGAGCTTACAGATACGAATGGTCAAAAACAGCAGATTTCTGCACCACATATTATTGTCGCAACAGGTGCACGTGCAGCCAATTTGCCTCATATTCCTGTAGATGGTCGTCAGGTCTGGAGTTATAAAGAGGCTTTAGTTCCAGAACAATTACCAAAATCTTTACTGGTCATTGGTTCGGGTGCTATAGGCAGTGAGTTTGCAAGCCTATACCAAGACTTAGGCTGCCAAGTCATCTTGGTTGATATTGCAAAGCAGATTCTTCCTAGCGAAGACATTGAAGTTGCGAAGTATGTACAAAAGCAATTTGAACATCAGGGTATCCAGGTTTTAACCGAAGCGACTGTAAAAAAAATAGAAACTGATCAGGCTCAAGTACATTGTCATATTGAAACTGCCACAGGTGTACAAATCATTACTGTTGAAAAGGTGCTTTCAGCTATTGGCGTGAAACCAAATGCTGAAAATCTTGGCCTAGAAGCTTTAGGTGTCGAATTAGAGAATGGTTTTATTAAAGTCGACTCATGGTGCAAAACTAATATTGTGGGCGTATATGCAATTGGCGATGTTGCAGGCGCACCGTGTTTGGCACACAAGGCCAGTCACGAGGCTATTCTTTGTGTGGAGAAAATTGCAGGTTTAGATCATGTACATGCTTTAGATCGTACACAAATTCCGGGCTGTATTTTTACCCATCCGCAAGTGGCCAGTATTGGTTTGACAGAACAGAAAGCGAAAGCTTCGGGCTTGAATATCAATGTGGGTAAGTTTCCTTTGCAAGCGAATGGTAAAGCATTGGCTTTGGGCGATAGCGCAGGATTTATTAAAACCATTTTTAGTCAGGAAACGGGTGAATTGTTGGGTGCTCACATGGTTGGACATGAAGTCACCGAACACATTCAAGGTTTTGCCATCGCGAAATACCTAGAAGCTACAGATGAAAGCTTAGCGCAGGTCATTTTCCCTCATCCTACTTTGTCTGAGGCGATGCATGAGTCGGTCTTGTCGGCGATGCAACGTGCAATCCATATTTAAGGAGTCGCAACATGCCTAGAGGTTTAAACAACAAAGTTGCTTTAATTACGGGTGCGGCACAAGGCATTGGACGTGGTATTGCCTTACGTTTAGCACAAGAAGGTGTTCATATTGGATTGGTCGATCTTCACCAAGAAAAGTTAAATACTGTTCAACAAGAGGTTGAAGCCTTTGGCGTAAAAGCCACCACATTTATTGCGGATATTTCAGATCCAATACAAATCAGTGACGCTATTAATCATGCAGAATCGACACTTAATGGTTTTGATATCATGATTAATAATGCAGGTATTGCACAAGTCAAAGCTTTGGCAGAAGTAACGCCGAGTGAATTTACCCAAATTATGAACATCAATGTCGGTGGTGTACTTTGGGGGATTCAAGCCGCAGCAAATAAATTTAAACAACGCCAACAGGCTGGAAAAATTATTAATGCATGCTCAATAGCAGGTCATGAAGGTTTTGCTTTGCTCGGTGTTTATTCGGCAACTAAATTTGCAGTTCGTGCATTGACGCAAGCTGCGGCTAAAGAATATGCCAGTGCTAAAATTACTGTAAATAGTTATTGTCCGGGTGTTGTGGGTACAGACATGTGGGTCGAAATAGATCAGCGGTTCTCTGAAATTACAGGTGCACAAATTGGTCAAACGTATAAAAAATATGTAGATAGTATTGCTTTAGGACGTTCTGAAACACCAGATGACGTGGCTGCATTAGTTGCATTTTTAGCCAGTGAGGATGCAAACTACATTACAGGTCAGTCTATTTTGACAGATGGTGGAATGGTTTACCGTTAACATCAATATAAGGAATACAAAATGAAAGCAGCTCGTTTTTATGACCGAGGGGATATTCGAATTGAAGATATCCCTGAACCGAAAGTACTTCCAGGCACAGTTGGAATTCAAGTTGCGTGGTGTGGTATTTGCGGTACAGATTTACATGAATTCATGGAAGGTCCTATTTTTATTCCACCTTGTGGTCACCCACACCCAATTTCGGGAGAATCTGCACCTATAACAATGGGACATGAATTTTCAGGCGTGGTTTATGCAGTTGGAGAGGGTGTAGATGATATCCAAATTGGGCAACATGTCGTAGTTGAACCCTACATTATTGCGGATGATGTCCCGACTGGCCCCAATGATAAGTATCATTTATCAAAAAATATGAACTTTATTGGTTTAGGCGGACGCGGTGGTGGTCTTTCTGAAAAAATTGCAGTTCAGCGGCGTTGGGTACATCCTATTTCAAATGATATTCCTTTAGACCAAGCAGCATTGATAGAACCTTTATCTGTCGGTCATCATGCCTATGTAAGAAGCGGCGCAAAAGCTGGCGATATCGCACTGGTTGGTGGAGCAGGCCCAATAGGCTTACTTTTATCTGCTATTTTAAAGGCTAAAGGTCTCACGGTCATCATTACTGAACTGAGTGCAAAACGTAAAGAAAAAGCGATAGAAGCGGGTGTTGCTGATTATGTACTAGACCCATCTAAGGTTGATGTAGTTGCTGAGGTAATGAAAATTACAGAAGACCGCGGTGTAGATGTCGCTTTTGAATGTAGTAGTGTCAATAAAGTCATGGATACACTCGTTGCAGCAATGAAACCAACTGGTGTAGTCGTTATCGTTTCGATTTGGAGCCATCCTGCCACAATTAATGTACATAGTGTGGTCATGAAAGAGCTAGATATTCGTGGAACGATTGCTTATGTCAATGACCATCAGGAAACCATCCGTTTAGTCGAGCAAGGTAAGATTAATCTAGAACCTTTTATTACCCAACGTATTGCATTAGATGATCTTGTTTCTAAAGGCTTTGAAACGCTGATTCATAATAATGAGTCTGCTGTAAAAATTATTGTTCATCCATAGTAAAGCCTAATTTGAATAAGCTAGAAATAAACTCTATGTAGCTATTTCTAATATCTTTATCGATAGGGAATGAGTCTGTACGTACAGATTCATTCTCAAATTTACAGTGTTGAGTGCCAGTATGATTTTGATCATACAGCCTAGTAAAGATAGAAAATAAGTTTTTAAATAAACCATAGGGATATAGACTAAATTTTGCCAGGAGAGTGATGGCAGTCCACCACTAATTAAAAGGTGTCTACAAAATCATTGGCTATTCAATAATTTTAGTTTACTGTTTGGTATAAAATATTATGCTGAGTTTTGATAGCTACGATTTTTGTTTGGCTTTTTGACGTAAGACATACAAATATAAGCTTTCAACTTTTTCACGTGCCCATGGTGTGGTACGTAAAAACCGTAATGATGACTTAACACTTGGATCTATACAAAAACATCTAATTTCAATTTTACGACTTAAGCCTTCAAAGCCACCATAGTAATCCAATAACTCATCCAAAATGTCAGCAAGTTTTTTGCCGTGTAGAGGGTCATTGGAGGCATTCATAATAAATAAACCATATTTTTGGAGGCCATTATTATAACCTGAGCTAGTTGAAAAATGGGAGGGTTGAAATTTAAACATAATTAACATTGATGTGTGCTGAAATAGCAGGAGACATTCACTTGTGAGATTCTAGGCAGCCGACTTGTAAAAATCTTCTGCCATTTGATTTGGTGTCTTAAAATGTAGACCTTTCTTTTTATAGAATAAGACCTTAAAGAAAACCTATTTAACTGAAGCAAACATAAAAGTGCATTACTAATTTGACAGATAATAAAACCTGATTTAATCTATATCAGAAATAATGAACAAATTAGCAGGTGTTATTTATTTAACTTATGTTCACCTAAAATTGACTTCATAATTTTAAATATAAAAATTAATCATAAAATTAGATAGTTATAATAGTTGATTTTATATTCACTATTTTATCAGTTCATGAACTTACCACGAAAATTTAAATAATTTTGTTCCTTCTTAGTGATTTTTATACGTCAGGTGTCTAATTTAAGAATAAAATTTGAATAAATATGATATAAACAGCTAATTTATATAGTAAAATAAAATTATCCGATTCACTGATTGACCAATCTAATAATTAGATTTTCATCTTAACTCTACAAGTAGATTTTTTTAATTTATGAATGAAATAATTTATACAGAGGATGAGCTGAAAGATTCTTCTGATCAAGAGCTTTTAGCTATATTGGCTAAATTTTGGGGTATTGATGATGGAAAATTTGAAGTTTGTGGGGAGTTGCCAGCTTTAGGGGAGTCAAAACACGGATTTATTGATTATCCTTATTCAACCAAAACAGGTGAACGGCTTTATTACCCATTAAGGGGACTTGAGCGAAGCGTCTGTAGGATTTTTGTGTCTTCGCAAGATGCTTTGCGTTTAGGCTCAAAAAGTAAGAGTCGGTTCGTTCGTTTTGAGGTAGAGCTTTCCCCAGAATCTGAAAGAATAAGGCATAAAAATCCTTTTAGGTTGAGTGTTAAAAGAGGAACAGGTGAAAGTCTGCATTCTCTCCCTAAAGAAATGCCTCAGGATATTTTGATTAACCCAAGTTTGAATTCAGAGCGCAACCAATTTATTTCTAAATCAATTTATGATTTCTATTATGAAAAAGCAATAGGAGATATGCATGATGAGATTAGACAAAGAGAAATTGAATTAGAGAAAAAACTAATTCAACAAGAAAAAGTTTTAGAGAAAACTGAAGAAAAAAGTGAAGTCGTCAAAAGACTTGTCGATACATTAAATGCTAGACAAAAAGACCTTGAGGAAATTACCGAAAAATTAACTCAAGATAAGGACGTTAAGCATCAAGAAATACAGATGCTAACTAAAAGATTCGAACAGATCGAGGATGAGATGAACAATAAAATTCAACGACTAAAAAGTTATGTGGCAGACAAAGCACTTTTTCTTAAGACGTTTGAGTTTGTTGACGAAGATGATCTAGACCTCTTTTTACTTGAGTCTAAATCTCAGTCGCAGCATATTGATGGAGTTTCATTTAGTGAAATACTAAATGGAGATTATCAAAAAGCTGTGTCTTACATTCAAGCGTATTTGGTGGGAAAAGATATTTTGTATCCTCGCCATATCATTGAAAACTACCTAACTCTTCTTAGAACAAAAGACCTTATTATTTTGGCTGGAGACTCGGGATCAGGTAAAACTAATTTAGTTAAATCTTTTGCAAAGGCAGTGGGTGGAAAATCTATTATTGTTCCAGTGAAGCCAAACTGGACAAGTTCTGAAGACCTACTTGGTTATTACAATCCTCTTGAAAAAAAATATTTAGCGACACCGTTTTTAGAGGCATTAATAGAGGCACAACAAAATCCAGAAATTCCATATTTCATTTGCTTAGACGAAATGAATCTTGCGCGTGTTGAATACTATTTTGCTGATTTTTTATCACTGCTTGAAACACGTGATGAGGATCCTGAAATTTCTCTTTATGCAGAGGATGAATCATCACACGTACTATCAGAGTTGAAAGCGGTTGTTGATATTATTCAATCAACTAAAGATAAATACAGCCAAGATGGTGTCGTAAATTTCATTGAATTATTAAAAGATGAACAACTGAATGGGCAACTAAGATTAGCGTTTGGGTTTAGTGATAAAGATTCACTCATAAAATATCACAGCGAAATCCGTCGCATGCTTTCTGCTGTAATGACAATGCCATCAAGCATAAAAATGCCAGCAAATGTACATATTATTGGTGCAATAAATATTGATGAAACCACACATTATCTATCTCCAAAAATTTTAGACAGAGCGCATATTATGCGGTTTGAATCACCTCTATTATCTAATTGGGATGAAATTCTAGAAGAAGTTGCAGAATATGCATTTGATGATGTTTCTAAACCTCTTCTTTTTGATATTGATGCTTTAGGATATCGTGCAAATTATCCTAAATTCGATCGTGATAATCCTTTCTGTAAGCTTTTTATTGAACTTAATAAAGAATTTTTTCATAAGTTAGGTGTTGAGTTTGGGATGAGAACAATTCGTCAGGGATTGAACTATCTTAATTTATTTAAAGATGTAAATACTGATGATGAGTTAGCAATTAATAACTTTTTATTACATAAAGTTTTGCCAAAACTAACTTTTGATGGGAATAAACATGTTAACGAGCAGACAAAGCTTGAACTTATAGAACGTGTATTCGTAGAGCGAATCAAGCAACTATTACCAAACTATGAACAGTACGGCGACATATTTTCAGCAATTAACGCTCTCGAAAATGTTGTAAAAGATGCGAAAGCAAATGATGGAATTGTTAATTTCTGGTCATAATGATGAATCCATTTTTTGAAATTAAATATTTAGAACTTAATTGGTATGACCAAAAAACACTTACTAAAGTCACAGAGTCTTTAATATCTTTAGATATCGAATATGATGAAGAGCATGACCTATTTCGGGCTGAAACAACTATTTATCCAAAAGTTGAGGGCGTGAAAAAAGGTCTCTTAGGTATTCACTTTATTAATCAAAAGTCAGATACTCCATATATTGAAATGCCAAATGGAGAAAAAAATCATCTTACATCTATTATTGATCCTGAAACAAACTTAACTTGGTGGATCGTCAAAGATCACTGGATAAAAGAACACAAACAATGGGCTAGTATCGCCCCTAATATAGTTGGAACTGTTCGTTTTATCTTACAAGGAAAACTTTGTGAAATAGCAATTAACGGATCTGACTTTACAGTAGAGCAGTTAGATCAATATTTAAGAACATTCAAAGATGACCTTTGGGAACTCATTTTAGATGAGAGTAGTGCAGTACAGGCAAAAGCCAAAGGTGGTCAAACCATAGGGATTGGCGAAGATGCTATAGACTGTATTTCACATCTTGTTGATCATGCTCAAAAAGTTTTAAGAAATCCTAAAGTAGAACTTCGTGAAATTCAGACGTTGAAACCACGAAAAGAAGTGAAGCCTGTCAATCGAACTTTTATGGAGTTATCAACTAAGTCTAATCAAAAGTTTTTAACGAGTCGTGCAACAGAGCCTTCCTATAATGTCTCTGAAAATCGCTATGTTCTTTTTGCATTAGAAAGATGCTATCGGATCATTAAACAAATTGTGATACTAGCTAATAATAAGAAGCAACGTTTCCACCATACGGTTGAAAAATTACAGTCTCAACATGATGCTCTCAAAAACTTTACAAAGGTTGATCGGGATTTAGTAGTTTCAGATTTAAGAAAAATAAAAAAAAGAACGCAGTTAAATTTTTGGCAACAAGAAATAGATGAAAAGATTAGACATAGTCAATTTGATTTACAGGATAGAGCTTACGACTATGATCATTTCTTTGAAATTCAAGGATATACTAAAGATCAGAATACCAACGAAATAGATGGTTTTTTTGTATTAAAATGGGATGGAAATAATTGGGTAAAACCTAATAATAAAAGTGGAATTTTAAAATTCTCTAATGAGCTTAAACATCTCATAAATATTTTTAAATTTGGAATGCAAGTAAGAATAAACGGAGATATTCTATGGCGTGAAACTCCCAAATCCATTAACTTTACATTATCTAAAATTCATAAAATAGAACTATATGATTGTCATGAGATACATAAGGCTTTAAAGTCTTATGAAGAGGAAAAGCAAATAGGTATTAACCTAGCTGCTAATGATTGGTCAAAACCTTTATCAAAAAATGAATTAGAAGAGCAAGAAAAAGAGAAAGTTGCTTTACGAAACCGAATCAATTTTTACAATCAAAATCAAGAGCTATGTTCGTTTGTTTTTGAAAAGGTCGAACCCAAATTTCGATTACTTAAATCTATAATTAACCAAATGAAAATATTAGGAATTAAGTCCTCCTCGTATTTCCCTAATTCGATGACTTTTGTACAAAACCCAAATTATCAGGGAGTGCATAATAATTATAAAGTTCTTCGTAATGTTATGAATTTACAAGATGAGAATCTTTTAATTAGCTTAGAAGAAATTGATGAAATTGGTTTGATTAATATGCCATTACTTTATGAAAGATGGACTCTTATTCAAATTATTCTAGTTCTTAAGGATGTATTTCGATTTGTCCCACTAGATGATTGGAAATATAAAATTATTGATGTAATAAAAACAAATAGAGAAGGAATAGCGATATATTTAGTAAATGAACAAGCGAAGCGTTCTCTAACAATATGGTATGAAAAAAAATTACCGAACAATCGAAAACCAGATTTTATGCTCGATTTAGTTTGGTATGAAGAACGTGACTTTCATAATCTCAATAAAAAATCTAACAGATTTGTATTGGATGCAAAGTTTTATGACAAGCAAACCTTCATTAGAGAAGGCGGTATGATGTCTAAAATTAATGAATTATATGAATTAAAGAACTATAGTGAAGATGGTCAGAATCCAGTATTTCTAATTCACCCATGTGACAATCTTATAGATCAACGAGTAACTGCGCAAGAATGGGGTAAATATAGTTATTTAGGTGAAATGGATTCATACGATAAAGGTGCTGTTTTTTTAAATCCAATTGATCGAAATCTTTATAACGATGAGCTACAACGCTTATTAGGAATGTTTATTCAATATAAATTAGAAAATAGTGAAACTGATCCAAATAGTGATAAAACGTTTGCTGTACCTATATGTATTCGTTGTGGTTCAAATCATATAGTAAGTATTCAAAAATCAGAAGGCTATCGTGATAAAGATGGTGCTTGGAGAAAAAGAACACCACGATCAGTTTGGATGCAATGTGTAGATTGTGAACAAATGCAAGTTTATAATCATTGCTCAAGTAAAAAACATAATCGTCGGTTAATTAAGAATGGGCTTTATTGGTCTTATCACTCTGCAAGAGCATTAGAGCTATTTAATATGAAGTGTCCAGAATGTGGTGAATGGGGAGGATGGTAAGATTTTCAGCATTATATTCTGATTAAACTTGACCCGATATAGGATCAAACTTATTCTATATCAATATTAATGAATAAAATGACAGGTGTTATTTATTTAACTTATGTTCACCAAAAGTCTAGTTCATAAATAAAACACAAGATATATCTATAAAATTTAATAATTTATAAAACATTTTAATTTTCATTGAAAAATAGGTTCATGAACCTATTGGAAAATTTCAATTTTTGCAAAATAACGAGTAGAAGTGCTTCCTCAAAATTCACATAGTTCGATTAGACTTTGTAGAAAGCCAGCGAATGGGTATCAGCACTAAATCGTGATATTTCTTCGATTGATCAGGGCTAGATGTGAGGATAATAAATAGTTGTTCTATAAATTTTAGGGATGGACTTAATCATTTTGATAATTGTAGTACTAATAAGCTCTTATAAATTGTCTTGATTTCATTCTCACTAACCATATGAGCAATATAAGAACAAGTATTTAAGTAACCCGAATCCTGCTTAAGCCGATGATTCCTTAATTTGAATTGTTGGCTTATTTCGATGGGTTAATTGATATGCACATAGTGAGGCGTAAATTCCACTCAGAAATCCATGAAGACTACGTGCTTTACTCGTCACTAAATTGTATTGCCCCTTCAATAAGCTGAATAATGTTTCTATTTTATTGCGTTGTCTTAGGTGATATTCATCTGATGCACAGAGTTGAATAGCCTGCATATTCTTCCGATGATAAGTGGCTTTGTTGTATAAACATTCTTCAAGATACTGATTTTTAAGGATTTGTTTAAATTTTAATCCAAAAATAAATTAAACAAAATCATAGTCTTAGATATTTATGCAACAAAGCCCCATTAGAGCTAAACTCCATTTACTAATGTCATATTTAAATCTAATGGTATGAAAGTACTATCAAATATACTGTTTAAATTACAGCGATTTCATTCTTGCTTCCATTATTTCGAATTTGAAGTCTTGGAACCATTGAATTATTTAAGTAATCATAAATAACCATTTCAGGATGATGCAGATCAAATGCTTGTCCAAACCATATACAAGCAGCATTGGATGCACATGGTAAGACATGAATTTTGGTAATTCCTTTATCTGTTAGACTATGAAATAACGCATGAATATCTTGCATGAAACTTAGTCCTCGTTCAGGATTTCTTATTGCTCCATTCCCCATATATTCTGGTTTAGCAGTAATATTAATTACCGGATGTCCTAATTCAACAGCCTTATTTTTAGAGGTTTCTGGATCAGCAGTGAGATTCAATCTAATAGTAATTTCAGTACAATCTTCTATTTCACTGAAATTATTAATTTCATACGCTTTGGTTGTACATATAAGATCAGGCCACATCCAACAACTTCCATCCCTATACATAAGCATAGGTATAAATTTCCCTTTATTTCCTAATTTACTTCCTAATGCTATTAGGCATGGCATAGGGCCGAAGCCAAAAATAGCTACTCTCTTATCATCAAATTTAGTTTCCCTAAGTAATTGTTCTGTTTGAACTTCAAATTCTTCTAAAAAATACTTTTTATAGAACTCATCAGCTGAAGCTCTTAAATGAGCTGGTAATGGTTCATGAATTAGTGTCTTATCTTTATGCAAAATAGATTTTAATGGGAGAAGGCAGCTTGCAATATCACGTCGTGAAGGAGACTGAGGAATATTGCGATTCACGGGCCAGAAAAATAAATACACTGGCATAGGAGTAAAGCTTAAAGAATCTAATAAATCTTCGCATTGTGCTATGAAATTACTTCTCATTTGCGAGAGTCTTGAAGCTGTATATTCTGCGCCAGCAACTTTATCAATTAACCTATGATGTTTTTCACATAATAATAAAATATTCGTTGGATCATCTGATAGTTGATATGAGAAGAAGGGGATACCGCGAGTAGAATTTTCTGATGCTGCAACATTATGAGCTAAAACGCCATATGTACCTTCAAATCCAGTTATTTCATCTATGTTTAATTTTGCACCACATCCTTTAAACATACATCGGCCATGACTTGAGAGATAAATCTGGTTTTTATCTTTTTCAGATAAATCGTTACCCCTACCTGTAAGATGCTCAAAATCAAAAATTCTTTTTATGAAATATTCTAATTGGTTTACAGGGTTTGGTTTTTGTTTAGGAATCTTTCTAGGAACAAAATCTACATCTTTAACTTCGCTCTCTTGAGAGGAGGTTAAATTCCATGTTTCTTTTAACTTTTCAAAATCATGTAGAGTGTGGGCATCAATTATGTGACCTTGAAGAAAGCGTGCATAAATGGAAATTTTTTTGGCAAGCAATCTTCGGACAAAAGTTAAAGTATCATCATAATTGAGAATTATACGGAAAAAACTTTCAGGGCTTTTATTTTTCAATAAGACAAAAATTATATTTTTACGTTCTTCATCAACTAATACACCTAATGAATCTATACAAATATGCTTTAAAATTTCTTCTATATATTTATTTGCATTTGATAAATCATCTATTGCTGATAAAGAAGTCTGTAAACTTAGGGATGGGTCTAGTTGCATTTTCAATTTAACTCAATATAACCTAACAGTTTGATTTTAAAATTTTTTCTACCAATCCAGATTCCAGTTTTTACTCTTCCGATTATTAAATATAAAACTGGGTCATTAAGATTGGTAATGCCATTTAGAACAGTATCTATATCCCTTAAATCGGTTGGAGAGGGTGTTGGTACATCTTCAGGATGTGTATGCCATAGGCCTTGAAAATTATAGAATTTTTTAGATTCGTTCCAAGCTTGTATTAAAGCATATTGGTGGGACTTTGACCTAAAGAAAGACATACGTGTTTGACAGTCTCCTTCCATAGGAGAGGTAAAGCTTTCAATGATTTTAGCTTTAGTTTCTATGTCTGTTCTTCCAATTAGAATGCCACCCGATTCTGGAGAATCTGATTCTAATTGTATAAATTGCTTTAAACTCTTTAAAACATTTGCTTGAATAATAAAGACTTGGCCTGTAGGTGTGTCACATTTAATCCTCCATTGAGTTATGTATTGCAACATGGGCATACTTCTTTATAAATTTCTTTTAAATTCAATATATTAATTCCATTTGAATTATTTACTGAATTATAAAAAGGGGTAGTAATTATTCCATTTTTATTTGCATTCTGATTGTCGCCAGAAATAGAAACAAATCCTAATTGTTGATTCAGGACATATTCAGAAATATAGCTTGCTAGCTTCATGCAATTTAAAGAAGAGAAGGGGGTAAATGCACCAGCACACCCTGTAATATTTTTAGCAATTAGCTGTCCAGATTGTACATATTTATACATAGGGGTAAGACTTTTATTTGATTTTTCATCAAAATATAAGCAGTTTAAACATCCTACATATTTATTATTGAAAGAAATAAAATGTCCACCTAAATCATAAGGTTCTAACCAGCCTATTATTACTTGAATGTTTGCACTTATTTCATAAATAGTTTTTACGAGAGAAATCTCAGTAGGAGTATGGCCAATTGCTATGATGATAGTATCAATATCTTCAGTAATTTTTGATTTTATCCAGCTTTCACCATGGCTTACGAATGGAAAAATAGTTAATCCGGGCCTTTCTATTAAAAACTTATTAGCTAAAGAAGTAGATTTATAGGTATTAACATACTGCAAACCTAAAGAATGACGATAAATATTATCTGTTTTTAAAAGCTCTGGATCTATGAAAGAAAATTTATTTACGCCTGTTTGAGCTAATATCTCTGCAATCTTTGAGCCTAAAGCCCCACATCCGATAATCGCTATATGTCTTGTTTTTTTCTCTTGCCCCGTTCTATTTAATAAATAATCTATCCACGCTCTTTGTGTTAAAGAGACTTTAAAGCCTTTGAAGGATACTTTTTCTTTGAAAGAATACCAAATGGCATAATAAAAAATCACATAAGCAAATCCATGTTCATTTGGAATTCCCACTAGGGCATAATGATTGTGTCAACGGCATTCTAAAATTGACCCCTTTTACCTTACAAATGGCAAAGTAAAATTGACCCCTTTGATCTCGTATTAAGTTTCAACCTGGGGC
>NZ_LSOD01000044.1:0-2190 GCF_001592855.1 Acinetobacter sp. BMW17 | reverse complement strand
TTCACAGAGTTAGGCCGACCTCACACCCAAGTTGCCACTTAAATTTGAGTAGATATGGGAAATCTTAATTTTTAAATCTTTGTGCAACAAAGCCTTCAAGCTTTAAAAAATCATATGAAATCAGGTGCATGTCTCTCATATTAGTTTTGAGTTAATTATCACTTTTTACAATATTGAATATTTGTATAAATAATTAATTAAAACAATAAATTAGAAGATTTAAGTTTTTTGTGTATAAGTGACCAAATGACTAAATAACGCAACCAAATGACAAAATGAAGATGGAAAAAGACAGTATTTTAAAAAACAAATGACCAAGACCGATGATATGCGGATCTTAAACAATAAGTCTAAAAAGATTTTAAAAAAGGAAGTTTCTTATGATTGGAAATATGATGTTTCAACCTTTGTTGATTAGCAGTCTGATTGAACATGCTGCTCGTTATCATGCAGATACAGCCATTATCTCTAAAAATACTGATGGGTCGATGCTGCATACGGACTGGGGACAAATTGCTAAAAACTCAAAGCGCTTTGCCAATGTATTGCAGTCCTTCGGTTTTGCGGTTAGCGACCGTGTGGCGACCATTGCATGGAATAATCATCGTCACTTAACGTGGTATGGCATATCCGGCAGTGGGTTGGTTTGCCATACCATTAACCCACGACTTTTTCCTGAGCAGCTCAGTTATATTATCAATGATGCAAATGATAAGGCTTTGATTTTTGATAAAACGTTTCTAAATCTAGTGTTGTCTATTAAACCATCCATTCCGTATGTAGAGCATTTTATCTGCCTCGATGCTTATGATGAAGACATTCAAAAAGCCTTCCCTGAAGTGCTGTTTTATGATGAGTTAATCGCGCAACAAGGTGAACATTTTGAGTGGCCTGAACTGGATGAAACTAAAGCCAGTTCACTGTGTTATACCTCGGGTACAACAGGGAATCCTAAAGGGGTTTTATATAGTCATCGTTCTACTATCTTGCATAGTTACGCAACCTGTTTGCCCGATTCGTTTAATTTTTCAGCGCAAGATTGCATTTTGCCTGTTGTTCCTATGTTCCATGTCAACGCATGGGGTACGCCTTATGCCGCGGCCATGGTCGGGTGTAGTATGGTGCTACCTGGGCCGATGTTAGATGGCGCAAGCTTGGTTCAGTTGATTGATAAATACAAAGTGACGACGGCTTTAGGTGTGCCGACCATTTGGCAAGGGCTGCTTACAGCAGCGAAGCAATCTGGCAGCAAACTCGCCAGCTTAAAACGCAATGTGGTCGGCGGCGCGGCTTGCCCACCGTCAATGCTCAAAACATTTAAAGATGATTTTCAGTGTGAAACCATTCATGCATGGGGCATGACGGAAACCAGCCCTTTGGGCGTGGTGAATCAACTCAAGGCTAAACATTTGCAGTTGGATAACTCGGCGCAATCGAGCTTACGTTATGCACAAGGTCACCCACCGTTTGGGGTTAGCATTCGAATTTGTGAGGCTGAAAAGGGTAGTACCGAATTGGCTTCAGATGGAAAAACCACAGGACATTTACAAATTAAAGGGCACTGGATTGTAGAGTCTTATTTCGATCAATTTAACAATGCACTCACCGCAGATGGTTGGTTTGACACGGGTGATATGGCCACTATTGATTCAGATGGCTATATGGTCATCAGTGACCGTTCTAAAGATTTGATCAAATCGGGCGGAGAGTGGATTTCCTCGGTTGAGCTAGAAAATATTGCCATCGCACATCCTGAAATCGACATGGTGGCAGTGATTGCTGCGACACATCCAAAATGGGATGAAAGACCAATTCTTATCGCGAAAAAGACCGAAGTCAGTCAGGTATCAGAAGCTGAACTTCTGGATTATTACACGGGCAAAATTGCGAAATGGCAAATCCCCGATCGCGTGGTTTTTGTCGATAGCATTCCTGTCGGTGGTACAGGCAAAGTTCTAAAAAAAGATTTACGAGCAAGCTATGGCTCAATTTTACTCGCAGTGGAATAAACAACACTTCACATTCATTCATAACGCTTCAAGGAAAGGACGATGACAGAACAAAAATCTGCAGGCTTAAGATTTAGACAAGCACTGGAAGTGGAAAAACCATTACAAATTATCGGTACAGTCAATGCTTATGCAGCAATGATGGCGAAACAGGTGGGCTACAAGGCCATCTACCTTTCGG
>NZ_LSOD01000043.1:0-24747 GCF_001592855.1 Acinetobacter sp. BMW17 | reverse complement strand
AACATGTTGAGCAGTCCAAAATGACCGCTATATTAACCAAGGGGGTCAGTTTTTAAATGCCGTTAGGGGGTTATTTTTACACTGCCGCTAACATGTCGACTTTAAGAAGTGTGGCTTTAGGGGATAATATTTCCGCTTTAGATGATCGTTTGACCGTAATGCTAGGTGCACGTTATCAAGAAGTTGATCAAGATGTCTATTCTTATGGTACATATCTATATAATATCAATAAAGATAAAGTGACACCTGCATTAGGCATCAGTTATAAAATCACGCCTGAATTGGCGGTTTATGGCAACTATGTCGAAGCTTTGGTACAAGGTGATGGTCTGTTAGACAGCAGTACTGGTAACTATTATGTTGCTGATCCTTTTGTGTCCAAACAAAAAGAAATTGGCTTGAAATATGAAAATGGTGCAATTGGTGGTGGTTTAAATTACTTCAACACTGAGCGTCGTAAAGCTGCTGTAAATACAGCAGGTTCAGCTCAACTCACTGATGCGAAAAATATTCATCAGGGTATTGAATTTAATGCCTATGGTCAATTAACCGATGCAGTTCGTATCTTAGGTGGTGCTACATGGATTGATACAGAGCAAAAAGAAACGTATCAAGGTTTGTTTGATGGCAACCAAGTGATTGGTGTGCCAGAGTTTCAGGCGAATGTAGAAGCAGATTGGAAATTACCTGTACCACAAGATGTTTCAATTAATGGTCGCGTCGTTTATACCGGTAGTCAGTACGCAAATAATGCGAATACATTAAAATTAAACGATTGGACGCGTGTAGATGTGGGGGCGAATTATAAAACCCAGATCAATCAAGTTCCAACAGTGATTAATTTTGGTATTACTAACTTATTTGATAAAGAGTATTGGGCTTCAGCAAGTACCAATGATTATACATACTTAACACTGGCACAACCTCGTACATTTACTTTAAGTGCATCATTTGATTTTTAATCGAATGAAAAAAAGAAAACCTCCTTTATAGGAGGTTTTCTTTTTTAGATGAGCTTATTTATAAAATTGCTTTAAGGCGAGCAATGACTTGTTCACACTGTGCAAGATCTGCAACTAGCGCAAGACGTACATGGTTTTCGCCTGGGTTACCTTGCTCAGTATCGCGTGACAAATAACGTCCAGGAAGCACTTTGACATGTGCTTTTTCCATGAGCATTTTTGCAAAAGTTTCGTCATTATCGACTTTTAACCAGTAGTAAAAACCTGCATCTGGTTTTTGTAGGGGCAGTATATGGCCCAATTCCTTTTGAAATAAATCAAATTTTGCACGATATTGCACACGATTTGCTTCAACATGCGCTTCGTCATCCCATGCTGCAATCGAAGCCAATTGGTGCTGTACAGGCATCGCCGCACCATGATACGTACGGTATTGCAAATAAGGCTTGAGCAATGCTGCATCACCCGCGACAAAGCCAGAACGCATACCTGGTAAGTTTGAGCGCTTAGACAGTGAGTGGAATACGACACAGTTTTTGTAGTCGTCTCGGCCAATTTCAGCACAAACTTCGAGTAAGCCCACAGGTGCAGTATCAAACCAAAGCTCTGAATAGCATTCATCCGATGCAATGACAAAACCATATTGGTCTGAAAGTTCGATTAATTTTTTG
Source organism: Acinetobacter sp. BMW17 (assembly GCF_001592855.1). Taxonomy (NCBI): domain Bacteria; kingdom Pseudomonadati; phylum Pseudomonadota; class Gammaproteobacteria; order Moraxellales; family Moraxellaceae; genus Acinetobacter; species Acinetobacter sp. BMW17. Next base: position 23,114 of record NZ_LSOD01000043.1, on the reverse strand, counting down.
AATTGTTCTTTTGATAACACCGCACCTGTTGGGTTACCCGGTGTACAGACAAATAACAGGGCTGTTTTCTCCCAGACTTCAGCAGGCACAGAATCAAAGTCACCGAGATAACCATTTTCTTCGGTACAATTTACAAAATACGGTTTTGCCCCAGCAAGTAAAGCGGCACCTTCATAAATTTGGTAGAACGGGTTAGGCATAACCACATAAGGCCCGTCTTCACGATTCACCAATGCCTGTACAAAAGAAAAGATTGCTTCACGGGTGCCCGAAACAGGCAATATATTGTTTTCTGCACTAATCTGATTGAGTTGAAAACGACGAGTCAGCCAATTTGCAATACTGATCCGTAACTCGGGTATACCTTTACTGTTTGGATAGGTCGATAAATGCTGAAAATTATCGATAATGGCTTGTTTCACAAACTCGGGTGCAGGATGCTTAGGCTCACCAATCGATAATGGAATGAGGGGTAAGTCTGCGGGAGTAATATCCTGAAATAGTTTATTCAACTTTTCAAAAGGATAAGGGTGTAAAAGGGATAAACTCGAGTTCATGAAACAAAATACCAGTGTGTATTGTTAATGTTGACCACAGACCTGACTAGAGGCTTCATCTAAGGCTGATTTTAGTTGTGCAGCAAAAGTTTCAGCTTCAGTTTCAGTCATGGGTTGACCATCTTTTTTGGTGACAAAGAAAATATCTTCGGCACGCTCACCTAGGGTGGCAATTTTAGCAGAGTGAATATCTAATCCTTGCATCATAAACAGCCCGCCTACTTTGGCAAGTAAGCCGGGATGGTCAAGTGTTGCAATTTCAACCATGTTTTGTTGCAGTGCTTCATTCAGCGTAATATCAACGGTGTTTTCAATGTCGAAATGGCGTAGCTGACGAGGGATGCGACGTTGCATGAGCCCAGGGTATTTATCTGAATTGGCTAATGCATCTTTTAATGCTGATAGCACTTTTGCTTCACGTTCAGGGTCGGTTAGCAGCGTACCAAAACGGTCAAGAACGACATAAGTGTCTAAGCTAAATGCTTTGGTTGCGGTAATAATACGCGCATCTTGTACGTCCAAATTCATACGATCGAGAATAGCAACCGTTGTTGCAAACAGATTGGGCTGATCTTGGGTATAAATAAAGATTTGTACTGCATCTTGAGCAAATTTACGCTGTGCACGCATCAAAACAAGTGGTTCAGGGTTGTCACCGTGCTGTAAAATAGCACGTGTATGCCAAGCAATTTCATCAGCAGATTCTTTGAGGAAATATTCATCCCCCAGTTCTTGCCAGACTTTTTCGACATTATCTAGAGCAAACTCTTCGACCAGTTGTTCGCTGGCAGAAAACTTGGTGTCCTCGATGAGCATTTGATAGTCCACAGGACGGCCTAAACCTGAGCGAATCACGTCACGTGCATGGGTATAGAGCTGACGCATAAGAGATGCGCGCCACGTATTCCAAAGTGAAGGATTGGTTGCATTGATATCCGAAACTGTCAACGTATATAGATAGTCGAGATGTTCCATGTCGCCCATTTTCTCAGCAAAAGCTTTAACCACATCGGGGTCAGAAATGTCTTTCTTTTGAGAAGTGACGGACATGAGTAAATGGTTTTGGATGAGCCATGCGACAAGGTTGCATTCGCGTTCGGTAAAACCATGACTACGACAGAATTCAATCGCATCGGTTGCACCTAGCTCACTATGGTCTCCGCCACGGCCTTTAGCAATATCATGGAAAATGGCAGCCAAATAAACAATGTCACGACGTGCCAGACGTTGGAACACTGAACTGACGACAGGGAAGTCTTTAGCAAACTCAGGTTCTTTGAAACGGTTTAAGTTGCGCAGTAATAATAAAGTATGTGCATCTACGGTATAGATATGGAATAAGTCATACTGCATCAACCCCATAATCTGCCCAAACGCAGGAATGTAGTTGCCTAAAACGCCATATCGTTTCATTGCCACCATGGTTTCGTATAAACGATGGGGTGAGCGAATGATGGCCATAAACAGGGCTTGATGTGCTGGATTATCTCTATATTTTTGGTCAATGCGTTTAGCTGCCAAAATTAACAGACGTAGCGTACGTGCGCGAATACCTGTAATTTCAGGTCGATTGGCCAATATATAGAAAATTTCTAAAATAGCACTTGGGTTTTCAGAGAAAATCTTATGGTGTTGAACGGCTAGTTTGCCGTCGACCAGTTTAAAATTTTCATTGATTTCCTCAATGTTACGCTCATAGTTCGGTAGGCGTGGGGTAATCACAGATTCATTGAAATAAGCCAACAGCATTTCATTCAGCGTGGTGACTTGTTGAGCGCTTCGATAATAACGCTTCATGAATTGTTCAATTGGATAATTCGGTGATTTACCTTCTTCACGCACATAGCCAAACTTTGCAGCAATGTCACGTTGATAGTCGAACAGTAAACGGTTTTCATCACGTTTAGTGAGGCGGTGTAGGTGATGACGAATTTCCCAGAGGAAGCTTTCGGCTTCTTCTAATACCCCTAACTCAAACTCTGAAATAAAGCCTAAGTGCACCAAGTCATAAATACGGTTGACGCGGAAATGCCGTTTAGCAATCCAACCAATTTGGTTAATGTCCCGAATGCCACCCGGCGCGTTTTTAATATCGGGCTCTAGATTACTTTCCGTAAAGTTATGCTGTGCATAACGCTTAGCCTGTTCTTCCATTTTTGCATCATAGAAGGTTTTGTCTGTCCATGTTTGTGAAACAATGCGTCGCGGCCATTTGGCTAAGTGTTCATTACCTGTAATTAAACGAGATTCGATGAGGGCTGTGGCAACTGTTAAGTCGGAGGTTGCTTGTTCAACACAGTTGGCAATGGTACGTACACTAATACCGGGTTTGAAATTGCCGACATCCCAAAGTGAGGAAATAAAGACTGAAATGAGTTTCTCTTGTTCTTCGCTAAACTCATCCTCAGACAAGATCATGATGTCTACATCTGAGTAAGGCAGCATCTCTCGGCGACCGTAACCACCGACAGCAAATAAACTTAAGTCTGTCTGATCGAGTTTTGCATATTTCCATAGGAAAATAAGTGCTTCATCGATCATATTTGAACGCGTTAAAATGACATCACGGATGGATTGGCCATGATCAAAACTTTCTTGTAATTGATTTTCGACATCACTACGCCATTGATTAATCGCTTTGATGTCGTGATTACTGCTGACATAGTTAAGCAGTGGAGAAGTATTGATCATGAACCGTATCCGTATATTTTAACAATGCTTAATTTTGATGAACGCTCACCAGTCCAGCAGTTTGTGCTGCTAGTTCACGCGCTTGGTCGGTTGTTTCAGCACGTGCTGTCGCAACGCCCATACGGCGACGTGTAAAGCCTTCTGGTTTTCCAAAAATGCGTAAATCAGTATTTGGATTTGCCAAAGCAAGATTTAAGCCAGAAAAAGATAAGTTATTATCATCTACGCCTGCATAGATGACGGCACTCGCTGCAATGCTATGACGTGCTGTATTGACAGGTAGACCCAAAATCGCACGTGCATGTAGTTCAAATTCACTTTGGAACTGAGAGGCAAGCGTCACAAGACCTGTGTCATGTGGGCGTGGTGATACTTCACTAAACCACACTTTATCGCCTTTGACAAAGAGTTCTACACCGAAAATACCACAGCCACCCAATGCGATGGTGACTTTATTGGCAATACGCTTTGCTTCGTCAAGTGCCGCTGGTGTCATGGCTTGAGGCTGCCAGCTTTCAACATAGTCGCCCGCATCTTGGCGGTGACCAATTGGGTCGCAGTACGAAGTTTCAATTTCACCTGTTTCTGGGTTTTTTGAACGTACTGTTAATAGCGTAATTTCAAAATCAAAATCAATTTGTGATTCTACAATTACTGTTCCTTGATTTACACGACCACCTGTTTGTGCATATTCCCAAGCAGCATCTACTTCTGAAAATTCTTTTACGCGGGATTGGCCTTTACCAGAAGAGGACATGACTGGTTTAACAAAGTTTGGATAACCAATGTCATCACATGCAGCACGGAAAGATTCTAAAGTATCTGCAAAACGGTAAGCCGATGTCGGTAAGCCCAGTTCTTCCGCAGCTAAACGACGGATGCCTTCACGGTTCATAGTTAAATTGACCGCTTTGGCAGAGGGAATGACTGTCGCAATATTATCTTGTTCGATTTCGACCAATACTTGCGTTGCAATCGCTTCAATTTCGGGAACAATTAAATTCGGCTGAACGTCCTGAATGAGTTGTTTAAGCGCAGTCGCATCTGCCATATTTAAGGTATAGGCATAGTGTGCCACTTGCATTGCAGGAGCATGATTGTAACGGTCAGCAGCATGAACTTCTACACCTAAACGTTGTAAAGAAATCACAACTTCTTTCCCAAGCTCTCCAGAACCCAATAGCAGGACTTTAAATGCTGAAGGCTGAAGTGGAGTACCAATAGTAACGCTCATGTAAATCATCCATGCTTGATTTTATGGGCTTTTAGCATAGCAGAACTCTGAAAGGTGTTCAGGGTTCATTCACATAAATTAATGATATTGTCCAACAATTTTTCTTATAAAGCTGTGCATTCCAAAGTCAAAATTTTCATGCAAAAGGATGCTAAATAAACTTTTCCAATCAAGCTGGAAATGACTTGCATAGCTGAGCGTTTCAAATAGCACATCAGGTTTTGACGGATGAAAGATATGGGTTAAAAAGGCATAGGAATATAGGTATAAACCAAACCATAGCTCAGTGCTGCGGTGAGTGTGGCAGGGACAATTTGCTTAAACTTGAAATAAAGTCCAGCTAATACGATAAAGCCGACCAACATGGCAAAACTTTTATTGGGTGTATCTAACAGTGGTGGCAAGGTGGCAACCACGAGCATCGAACTGATCGCCGCGATACCAATCGAACCCAATGCAATTTTTAACCATAAGGCACCGCGCTTTTGTGAACCTTGCTGAAATTTTTGAATGACGAAGAATGGGCCAAAGCGTGAGGCAAAATTTGCAATACCCACTAAAATGCCGACCAAAATAATTTCGATATTCATGGTTGACCTCCCATATGTTCAGGATCTGGTTTTTTCAGTACATAGTGCTTAAACAAACCTGCAAATATACCCGAACTGATACCAATAAAAATTGCAGCAGATAAGTCAATAAAATAGCAGGCAATGGCAGATACAAGAATGGTCACAGCCACCACAAAAGTGTGTTTCTTTTCAAAAGCTGCCAATAAGAAACTTAAGAACAGTGCAGGTAATAGAAAGTCTAGAGCGGCTTGTAAAAACTGGGGTAAATGACTGACTTGGTCTGCAAACATTCCACCTAGAAAAGAACCTGTAGCCCATGCGAGCCAACTAAACAGGCTTAAGCCCAGCATCCAAGACTCAGACCACTCTTGGCGACGTTGCGATAATTTAATCATGCCTGAGGCAAAAACTTCGTCGGTTAGCCCCCATGACCAAATAGCAGTTTTCTTTAGGTTCAGTTTATCTTGAATTAAGTTTTGTAGCGCAGGGCCATAGAGTAAGTGACGAATATCTAGGGCAATTACAGTGAGGGCGGTCATCCAAATAGACGTACCACTACCCAATAGTGCGACCACTAAAAACTGACTGGCCCCTGCATACATTGAGCAGGATAAAAATAATGCCTCCCATGCACTAAAGCCAAATTGGGTTGCAGATACACCAAAGGCAAAAGAAACAGGCAGATAGGTAAAGATAATCGCTTGGCTATCCTTAGCCCCTTGCCAAAAGCCAGCAGCTTGTGCAGGAGTGGGATTAAGTTCGGACACAACACACCTTGAAGAAGACTTTATCAATAGGTCAAAATTGATTGTGTATTGTAACTGAATTCACTAGCATAGTGCCCAATTGTTTGTTGAGGCGTTTAACCATGTTGAAGCTCGAATTACGTACTTTAGGGCTGACTGCAATCATTGTAAGCAGTTTACTTTTGCAAGCTTGTGGGCAGTCAGAGCAAGCTCCTGAACAAAAAGTAGAAATTAAGGCTGCGCCAAAAATTACCAATGACGCTACGGAATATGCCCAGCGTACTTGGGTGTTTATCAATGAAGTAGATGGCTTGGTCTATAACAAGCAACTGGATCAGATAGAAGCTAAAGTCCGTCATCCTGCACGTAAACTCAGTACGGACTGGCGTATTAATGTCAAAATGACAGATTCGGTGACCGAAGGAAAATACGCCCTGTGTCGTAAAGCCTTGACCAGTTTAGAAGTGTGGGCACGTGAGACCTTAGATGGTGCTTCGAGTGTTGCACAGAAACAGAGCGATTATGAGCGTGATAAAGCACAATGTCGGGGCGCAATTGATAACCCAAGTTTAGGCAATACGGATCCTAAAAAAGTAGGCGTCTAAGACTGATATAGCATGCCCAAAAGCGAGTTTTTAAAACTCGCTTTTTTATGGTTGTAGCTTTAATGAAAAATATAATAAAAATAGTAAATTATCCCAATGCAGTAAAATATCGGAATTAAGTCGAATTTTAAGGGTTAATTTAAAAAATTAGTTGTTGTGATGTTTACATTAATTATTGGTCAAATGCTGCCACAGCAGTCCAAAGTCGTTGAGAAAAATAGTCAAGACGTTACGCCGTGTAGCAATATTTTTATACATCTTTTTTATATTGAATTGCGCTCTTAAGGAGCATGCTTGATTGTCTATTCTGAGCTATGTGCCATTTTATGCAGCATTGCAGGATCTAAAATCTTAATCTTTTTAAAAGCAATTGCCAGTATTCCTTGTTTTTCTAAGTTTTGAAGTTCTTGGTTGATGGTTTGGCGTGAACACATCAGCATTTGAGCCAGTTGCTCCTGTGATAAATGGATTTCATCATTGGTAATCGACAGATGGTTGCCATAACCGCTTAAAATAAACAGTAAGCGTTGAGCCAGTCGTTGACTGATATTTTGACTTTGGATTGCGATCAGTTCTAAAAAAGCGAGGCGTAACTTCTGTGAAGCAAGCTGTGCAATATGAAACCAAAATTCTGGGGTAGCTTGGATAAACGCCTCAACATCGCGTTTAGGCAGATGGAGCAGGGTGCTTTTTTGAATAGCAATCGCATCGTGCGAACGCGGTTGCTGATCTATTAACGAAATTTCTCCAAACCACATAATCGGTTCAGCGATTGCTGCAACGGCTTCTTTACCTTCAATGTCGACATGACCTAAACGAATTGCGCCGTTCAAGACTGCATAGATGCCATCAAATAAATCTCCAGAGTGAAAAACAGCTTGGTCTTTTGCAACCTCAATATATTTGGCATGTTGCACAATATACTGTTGATAGGCTTGTGGTAGTTTGGCGAACCAATTGTTATTGAGTAATTGTTGTTGATGTTGAACTTCCAGCATTCCGCGTCCTTTCGTGATTGATCGAGCAACTTGTCAGGTCGACGACAACTTTATGAGCTGTTTTCCTTTAAAGTTATTCTATATCGTGATCAATATCATGCAATAAGGAAATACAGTATGAATAAATTAGAAAAATTATTAAGTCAGTATGCAGCTTATCATCTTGATCATAAAAATATCGTGACCCACTTTGTGGGTATTCCGTTGATTGTGTTTTCAATTATGTGCTTAACCGCAAGAGCTGGCATGACTATTGGCAGTTTTGAAATTACCTTGGCGATGGTTTTGATTTTAGCGAGTATTGTTTACTACTTAAGCCTAGATCGAATTTTTGGTGTGATCATGCTGGTGATCTATACCATGGCTTATCCATTGGCTTATAAAATTGCACAGTTTGATTTGGGGCTTTGGTTAAGTCTCAGTATTGGTATTTTTGTCGTCGGCTGGGCGTTCCAGTTTGTCGGGCATTTCTATGAGAAGAAAAAACCGGCCTTTATGGATGATGTGATTGGCCTAGCTATCGGACCATTATTTGTTTTGGCGGAAATGGTGTTTATGCTTGGTTTTAGAAAAGACATCGAACAACGTATGTTAGATGAAGCGCGTAAACAGCGTGCAGCAATGGATAATAAGCATGTCTCTGTGACATCACACTAACTGAATTATTTTATCGATAAAAAAAGCCAGTGAATTTCACTGGCTTTTTTTATGCTGTTTTAAGATGTCTTCGCGACTTTATGTGTATCTGGTTGAGCTTTGGGTGTATTCGGGCTTGGAGCATGAGCATCTTTATGGGATTTATTAGTCATATCATTGGCTTTCATTGAATCATGCTTGGCCATTTTATCTTGCTTCATGGCTGGATCGTGTTTGACTGTTTTGTCTTGTTTCATTGCCTGATCATGTTTCGTCACGTTCATGGTTGCGACGCACTTACCACCTTTATGATTTGCACCTGTACCACCCGACAGAGTTGTTCCTTGTGGGCATGCAAATGCTGTAGCGCTAAGCGTTGTGAATAAACCTGCTGATCTTTTTCATTTTCGTTTGTTCAAGGAAGGCATTAGTGCCTGTGATTAAATTAGCGATAATACGAAAGAATAGAAGTGATAATATTGTGTGAGATCCAAAGGGATCAGGTGTTCATATGTTATTTAATGCTGTTTTTAAGCTTGGTTTAAGCTTATAAAAAACCCGATGGGTATCGGGTTTTTTATATTCGAAATGGCTTATACGTTAAAGCGGAAGTGTAGAACATCACCGTCTTGAACGATATACGTTTTACCTTCTAAACGCCATTTACCTGCTTCTTTCGCACCTGCTTCACCGTTGTATTGAACGAAATCGTTATAAGCAACACATTCAGCACGGATAAAGCCTTTTTCGAAGTCAGTGTGGATCACACCCGCCGCTTGTGGTGCAGTTGCACCGACTTTAACGGTCCAAGCACGAACTTCTTGTACACCCGCCGTGAAGTAAGTCTGTAAACCTAAAAGACCGTAGCCTGCGCGAATTACTACGTTTAGGCCCGGCTCTTCCATGCCTAAAGCTTCAAGGAACTCAGCACGGTCTTCGTCTTCAAGCAGTGAAATTTCAGCTTCGATTTGGTTGCAAAGCGGAACGACGATTGCATTTTCTTCAGCTGCAAGTTTTTTCACAGCATCTAAATGCGGGTTGTTTTCAAAACCATCTTCTGCAACGTTCGCAATATACATGGTTGGTTTTAAAGTCATTAAACCAAAACCACGAACCAGTTTACGTTCGTCGTCATCTAGGTCAGCTGCACGAGCAGGTTTGCCTTCATCAAGTAAAGGTAAAATTTTGTCTAAAACCGCTTTGGTTGCAAGCGCTTCTTTGTCGCCACCTTTTGCAGATTTTGCTAAACGAGTCACTGCTTTTGTCACAGTTTCTAAGTCAGCAAGTGCAAGTTCCGTATTGATGGTTGCGATGTCATCAAGCGGGTCAATTTTACCGTTAACGTGAATGACGTTTTCATCTTCAAAACAACGTACAACGTGAGCAATCGCATCTGTTTCACGGATGTTTGCAAGAAATTGGTTCCCCAAGCCTTCACCTTTAGATGCACCCGCAACTAAACCTGCAATGTCTACAAATTCCATCGTCGTTGGAATCACACGTTGAGGTTTTACAATCGCTGTTAATTTGTCTAAACGTGGATCTGGCACAGGAACGATGCCTGTGTTTGGTTCAATGGTACAGAATGGGAAGTTTTCAGCAGCAATAGCAGCTTTAGTCAATGCATTGAAAAGTGTAGATTTACCAACGTTCGGCAAGCCGACAATACCGCAATTAAAACCCATGAAATAACTCACAACGTGTTATATAAAAATTGCCAGTGATTTTACATGAAAGCCATGACAAAGTCAGGTGTCAGGGGAGAAGAATCAAATTTGTAAATCATGTTGTGGGCAGAACTTCCTCATTTAAGCCCTATGTACGAGCCTTTTAAGCCTTTTCTTTTAATAAAGAAACCAGATTTAAGAGGTCAGTTGCATGTAGATCATTGTCTATGCAAGGACTAGAGTCTTTCAATTGAGCTGCACCATACTCAAAGGGGCGTTCAATATAAGCTGTCAGAAGTCCACAGCTACGCGCTGCGGCAAGGTCATCTTGATGAGTGGCAACCATCATCACTTGATTCGGTGCAATATTGAGAAAGTCTGCGACACCTAAATATGTTTTGGGAGAGGGTTTGTAGGCTTTGAAATTTTCAGCAGAGAAAATAGTGTCCCAAGGCAATTTTGCGTACTTTGCGAGATCGATCAATAAGCGAATGTTGCCATTTGAAAGGGTGCAAATAATATAATCTTGTTTTAATTGATTGAGTGCTGCGACTGTATCTGGCCAAGGGTTGAGACGATGCCAAATAAAGTTTAAATCCATTTTTTGAGCTTCGGTCAGTGTGGAGATTTGATATTTCGCTAAAAGCTCATCCAAAATGAGACGGTGAATATCATCAATGGAGGTCCACGGCTGCTGACCTGACAAAACCTGATCCATTGCAGGTCGATAGCCTGCTCGCCAGTCTAATGCAAATTGGTTGGCATCGATGTTCAAGGCTAGATGTTCCACTTCTTGAACGATTGAAGAATGCCAGTCCACGACAGTTCCAAAGATGTCGAAAGCGAGTACTTTAATTTTAGGGGGAATGATGCATATTGAGGTGGTTATTCTTATTTAGGCTTGAGGATACGTTATAGCTTATTCATTTCTATCTGTATATTCAGAGCCATATTTTCTATGTGAATTTGAAAGAAAAACAATGTTGATTCAGTTGAGTAGATTGCTGTCATAAATCAAAAGCGATTATAAATGAGTAGTGAACTTCATACTGAAACACCCTCCTTAGAAAAAGGAGGGGGCTAGAAAATGTGAATGGACAGTATAGTGCTCTACTTGATGTGGGAGATGGGATTAAACTTTCCTTTTATCGAGTTGATTTGCCAGATTGTCTCCAATCGCTTGTACACACATCACCAAAATCACGAGCACGACAATCACGGCCAACATGATCTGCATATCAAAACGCTGATAACCATAACGATAGGCGATATCACCTAAACCGCCAGCACCAATTGCGCCTGCAATGGCAGAGGAGTTAATCATGGTCACAATGGTTACGGTAAAACCTGCGACAATTCCAGGAAGAGCTTCAGGTAACAACACATGCCAAATGATTTGAGTACGGTTACAGCCGATAGCTTGCGCAGCCTCAATCAGCCCTTGATCTACTTCGCGTAAACTGACTTCTGCAATTCGTGCAAAAAAGGGTGTTGCTGCTAAGGTTAAAGGGACAACTGCTGCCCAAACACCATAACTGGTGCCTACAATCCAACGGGTGAGTGGAATGAGGGCCACCATCAAAATCAGGAAGGGAACGGAACGGGTGATATTCACCAACCAGCCTAAGCTATGGTTAATACTTTTAGAGGGATAAATGCCATGCTCAGAGGTACTGACCAGAACCACTGCCATTGGCAGACCAATGAGTAAGGCAAAAAACGCAGATGCACCGACCATGATTAAGGTGTCGATGGTGCCTGTCAGTAATAAATCAATGAGTTGGTCGTGCATAGCCCAGTACCTCTACATGTGTCACATGCGCTTTTAGTTTTTGTAGTAGCGATTGAATTTCTAAGTCCAGTGTGGGGACAGCAATAACCAATGTTCCAATTAAATGGTTTTGGATGGTGTCGACCTGACTTTGATACAAATGTACAGTTTGTGGAAAATGCTCCAATATCTGTTTTAGGTCAGGTGGATGATGCGCATCTGACGTCGATCGAATTTTGAAAATGGCATGTGTATCGAGCTGCGTAGGTTCAGCATTTAAGCGAAAAGGCAAATCGAGTTGTTCTAGATTCAGTAGTTCTTGGGTAATGCCTTGTTGGGGTTGAGAGAACACCGACCAAACTTCGCCTGATTCCACAATTTCACCAGCATCGATGACCACGACCTGATCGCAGATTTCCCGAATCACTTGCATTTCATGGGTAATCAATACAATGGTGATACCCAGCTTTTGATTAATCTCTTTGAGTAGGGACAACACTACAGAGGTACTTTCTGGATCGAGAGCAGATGTCGCTTCATCACAGAGTAAAATTTCAGGATGGTGGACCAATGCACGGGCAATGCCGACACGCTGCTTTTGACCACCAGACAGTTGTGATGGGTAGTGCTGTAGCTTATCGCTTAGCCCAACCAACTGTAAAACTTCATTGACACGTTGTTCGATGTCTTGTTTGGGATAATTGGCCACTTTGAGGGGCAGTGCGACATTTTCGTAGACTGTTTTGGCAGACATTAAATTAAAATGCTGGAAAATCATACCAATGCGTTGGCGGAGCTGAATCAGCTCAGCGTGGTTCAATGCGGCCAAGTCTTGTTGATGGATATGGATATGGCCTTCACTGATACTTTCTAAACCATTTAAGGTACGGAGTAGGGAAGATTTACCTGCGCCACTTTTGCCAATAATGCCAAACACTTTCCCTGTCGGGATGTCGAGGTCAATATTTTTGAGTGCATGTACAGTATGCCCTTGTACTGCATAGTGTTTGTTTAAGTTACGAATTTTGATATGTGGAATTGAAAAATCCACATGAGAACCAAAGCTGACCATTCTTTTTCTCCTTATTTCCAGCCTTCAAACCACAGACCTTGGCCAAAATCACGGTCTAAAATTTCTTGAACATGTTTTGAGTTTTGGAATGCTTGCACAAAAGTCGCAAGTTTTTGGTTTTGATCTGGATAGTCTTTACGTGTCACAAATAAAATGGCGTATTTCTTGTCTATCGGATCAAGAAAAAGGGCATGATGCGGATCTGTGACCTTGGCCATTTTTAAATAATGCGGGAAGCCAAAAATTAAATCGGCATCATTAAACGCATGGGCAGTTTGTGGGCCTTCGACTTCAATGAACTGAAGCTGTTTAGGATTGCTCACAATATCTTTTACGGTAGACAGTTCATTGTTGATGTCTTTGAGCTGAATCAAACCTGCGCTATGTAGTAAAATCAGTGCACGCGCCGAATTCACTGGGTCATTCGGGATGACCACACGTGCTTGAGCTGGTAGTGCATCTAAGGACTTATATTTTTTTGAATACAGTCCGACATGACTTCCTGTTCCTGTGGCGAATGCATGCAGATCATAATTTGTTTCGCGAATCGCATTGCGTAGAAAGACACTTTGCTGAAAAAAATTGGCATCAATGTCACCATTTTGCACAGCAACATTTGGCGCATGCCAGTCAGAGAATTCAACCAGTTTGACTTGAATGCCTTGCTTTTTTACATCGTCTGCCACGCTTTGCAGCAGTTCGGCATAAGGTGGGCTAATACCAATTGTTAAGACATCATCTTGCACATGGCTTTTGCTATAGCGGTAACCCGCTAGAGCAAAAATTGTCATGATGATGCTTAAGCCAATCAGCCATTTTTTTCGATTTTGAGTGAAAGATTGCGTCATGGCTTATACTCACTTCCAACCTGGGAACCAAAGTTTTTCACCAATTTCACTATTCAAAGTCTGTTTAACTTTGTCAGATGTTTGATAAATTTTGATGAACTTTTCAAGTTGCGCGGCTTTCTCTGGATGTTGCTGTTGGTAGTCGTCACGCACCACAAATAAAATCGAATACAGAGTATTGGTGTTGTCATCTAAGATCAGTGCATCATTTGGGTCAATGGTTTTTGCAAGACGTAAATAATGTGGATAGCTAAAGACCAAGTCAGCATCATCAACGGCACGTGCAGTTTGTGGACCTTCAACTTCAATAAACTGGAGCTTTTTAGGATTGCTCACAATATCTTGCAGGTTCGATAGATGATTGTTTGGGTCTTTTAAGCTAATCAATTTAGCCTGTTGTAACAGTAAAAGTGCACGACCTTGATTCACTGGATCATTTGGAATAACTGTACGTGCATTTTCAGGAATCGCATCAATCGAGTCATATTTTTTTGAATATAAACCGACGTGTGTGGTGACGCCTTTATCCAGTGCTTTCAGTTTAAATTGAGTTTCTTTGATGGCGTTATCTAAGAAGGGCTGATGCTGAAAATAGTTGGCATCAATATCACCATGGTTGAGCGTGACATTGGGGGTATTCCAATCCGAAAACTCCACCAGTTTGACGTTGATGCCTTGCTGTTTCGCCTCTTCCACAGCCACCTTTAATGGATTGGCAAAGGGTGGGCTGATCCCAATCACCAATTCAGAGTTACTCGATTTTTTATGATAAGACCACGCCACCAGTGCAATGACGATGGCAGCGACAATTACCCCAATAACGGTAAATTTTGTTTTTGCAGTTTGAGCCATGATATTTCTCGTATTTTAAAATTTATGCGGTTTGTTTTTGCTGTGTTTTAGGATGAGCGCACGAGCTTTGACATCGATACTGCTGTATTGGGTGGTTTGCGGCCAGTCGGTCACCTTGAGCGAATAATTTGTGGCGTAAACTACCTGTTTCATAGGCGGTTTTATAACGGCCACGCTCTTGTAATTCTGGAATGACCCAACGAATAAAGTCTTGATGTGACTCTGGGGCAACGGTTCGTGTGAGATTAAAGCCGTCTACGCCAGTTTCATCTAAGAGCTGAATGAGTTTTTTTGCTACAGTTTTTCCACTCCCGACGATCAGTGGATAGCGTCCACCGAGTACATGTTGGGCTTTCAAATCCGTTCGCGTAACTTTTTGCTCTTTAAATTTGTTATTGACCGAGGCAATGCTATTGGTTTGTTTATAAGGAATCGCTTCATCATCTGTGAACTGCGCTAAATCAATTCCGACTGAACTGGAAAAATGCGCCAAACCTGCTTCTGGACTGGCATAGCGAATATATTCGGCCAGTTTTTCTTGTGCGAGTTCGTCCGTTTCTGCCGTCACTACACTAATGCCAACAAAGAGTTTAATGGCTTGCTCATCACGGCCATGGCTTAATGCAAGCGCACGAATCTTATCGACTTGCTGTTTCAGTTTTTCAGGTGTGTCAGCACCAATAAACAAGGCTTCAGCATGTTGAGTTGCAAAAGCTAATCCTTTGCTTGAAGCGCCCGCTTGATAAAGTACAGGCGTGCGCTGAATAGATGGGGAAACCTGAAAAACACCCTGACTTTGGAAAAATTTGCCTTGATGCTGTATGGCATGAACTTTTGAAGGATCGGTAAAGACACGGTTTAACTTATCTTTTTGTACGGCATCGTCTTCCCAAGAACCTTCCCAAAATTTATAGCAAAGTTCGAGAAACTCTTCAGCTTGTTCATAACGCAAGTCGTGATCTTTTAAACCTTTTTGACCAATTAACCGTTCTGCGCTGTCTAAGTAACCCGTGACAATGTTCCACCCAATACGACCGTGGGTTAGATGGTCGAGGCTCGCAAAGCGTCGTGCAAATTGGTAAGGCGACTCATAGCTCAAATTTACAGTGACACCAAAACCTAAGTGCTGTGTAACGGCAGCCATGGCAGAAACGAGGGTACTTGGGTCATGGCTTGGAAGTTGAATTGACTCTTTTAGGGTTAAATCCAGACCATTTTGATAAACATCATAGACACCCGTAATGTCGGCGATAAATAAACCATCAAATAAACCTTGCTCTAAGGTCTGCGCCAAATCTGTCCAATAGCTGAGCTCATTAAAGCGATGTGACTCATCGCGTGGGTGTGTCCACAAACCGTGATTGATATGACCTACGCTATTCATATCAAAGGCATTCAAGATGATTTGTTTCGGGTTTTTATTTTGAGATGATAGTGTCATTACAATGTCCCTCTGCGTGGCGGAAGTACACCGTTAAGAAGATAATTGGCAATGAAGTAATATTTCCAACGTGAGGCATCATGTAGCGTGTGAACACGAGCATTACGCCAAAAACGGTCTAGGCCATCTTCACGCTGACTACCACGACTGCCTGCCAGTTCAATCAATTTTGAAGCAGCTTTTAATGCGGTTTCTGTGCTGTGTGCACGAACTTTCGCTACATCGAGTGATGCTTTAGCAATGTTCTCTATGGTTGGATGGGGACGGGCTGCATCGATTGAGCGGGCTGCTTGTTTGAGTAGGACTTCACTGGCACGCACATCGGCAACTACTCGTCCCAGTTCAAACTGTGTTAGAGGATCATCGGTTGCCTGTTCAACAGCAGAGTCAATCCACGGACGAGCCTGACGCACACGAACCAGTGTTTCCTCAAAAGCAGCACGCGCAATGCCTGTTTCAATGGCAGCATGCATAATTTGAGCAAAAGGGCCAACCAGAGTCGGTCTAGAAAAAACGGTATCGAAAGGAACAATATCTTCCGCAACTACAGCGACATGATTGAATTTGACTGTACCGCTGCCTGTGGTGCGTTGACCAAAACCAGACCAATCATCTATCAGTTCGAGTCCTTGGCTACTCCGTGGTATAAAGACAAGAAACTCTTTGTCATCGGCATCTTTGACTAAAGTGGGGATGCGGTCTGCAAACAGACTGCCTGTGCAATAAAACTTTTCACCATTGACCACATAGCCTTGTTCAGTTTGGCTGAGTGCAGTTTGTTTTTGTGTTGCGTTTTTAGTTTTAAACTCTGCCAAGGCATTACCAAAGCGTGCACCTTTTAGCACTTCTGCATAGAGTTTACGCTTTTGTTGTTCAGTGCCGTTGTTACGTAAAACCTCTAAGGCATAGAAATGGTTCTGGGGAATTTGTCCAATCGAACCATCTACGCCACTCATTAGTGCGATAATTTGTGCGACCGTATAGCTGGAAACATCTGCACCCCCGAATTCCTTCGGTACAGTAATGGCCCAAAGGCCAGATTGGCTATAGGTCTCGATTTCCTCAAAAGGCAAAATTCGTTCCGCATCACGTTGGATAGCCTGTTGTTTAAACTGCTCAGCTAAATTTTTGGCAATCTCTAAGGCTTCGGCATCGCTTTGAATAATATGTGCATACGCTGCATTTTTGGATTGAAGTGGAAGAATAGGTTGAAATGAAGTCATGACGTTCTCCTTAAATCCAAGCGTGGCGAGCAGGAAAAGTGTTGTTTAAATAGTAGTTACCTAGTGCATGCAGCTTCCAGCGGATCGGGTCGTGTAAGGTATGCACACGTGCATTGCGCCAATGTTGATCTAAATTATGTTGGCTTAGGCTCGAACGACTGCCGCCAAGCTCTAGGAGTTTTTCAGAAATTTGTAGTGCAGCATCATTGGCATAGACCTTAGCTTCGGCGACTAGAATGGAAGCTTTAGCTGCTTGTTCGGCACTGACAACGCTCAGTTGGTCGAGCTCATCTAAATATTCAGCAGCTTCATCGAGCAGTAGGATAGCGGCATCTAACAGGACTGCGGATTTGCCGACTTCTTGTAAGGTGTAATGTTCAAAACTGGCTTTCTCAACTTGCGCATCGACAATTGGTCGGGCTTTTTTAACTGCTGATAAAGTGTCTTCGAATGCGGCTTCTGCAATACCGACATCAATCGCAACTTGCATTAACTGCGAGAAAGCACCGCGATAATTGACGTCTTCAGCCAGTTTCCGCTCATCAAAGATAAGTAGTGGATCGACTTCAACCCCTTGTAATTTTACTGTGCCGCTTGAAGTTGTACGCTGACCAAAACCGTTCCAGTTATCGATGACTTCAATGCCTTGTGCTGTGGCATCAACAAGCGTCAGTACCACATATCCTTCAGGGTGGATGGCTTTAATGGCTAACCAATGAGCAAAGCTACTGCCTGTAGAGTAGAACTTTTCACCATCGACATAGTAACGACCATTTTCAATACTTAATGTCGTACTCAGGGTTTTAGTGTCTTTGGTATTTCGTTCGGGGCCGCCATTGGCAAGGCGTTTGCCGTTTAATATTTCATTAAAAATAAACTGTTTTTGTTGTTCGCTGCCCAAGATATCAATCATGTTGAGCAGCGCAATTTGGTTTTGTGGAATTTGGCCAACACTTGAGTCGGCTTTATTAATAATGCGAAAAACCTGAGCTAAGGTTTTGTTGGAAACAAATGCGCCTCCAAAAGCTTGAGGAATACGAATCCCGCCTAATCCTTTTTGGCTAAATAACTCGACTTCAGCAAAAGGAAGCTGACGGTTCTGATCACGTTGATCCCGACCTTCTAAGGCAAAGTCAGCGACATGATAGGCTGCATTAATCGCATCCTGATCATTTTGTATCACGTGAATATTTTTAGAGAGTGTATGAGACATAAAAGCACCTTTACTTAATGCCTATACGCTACTTGGGATTGCTTGAATGATTAAATGAAGGATTTTGAATTACTTAGCAGCTAAAAATTTAAAAATAAAATATGCTAAGTTTAATCATTTAGATGATATGTTAAGGATTTGAAAAATAAGGAATAACCAATTTAACTGAGGACTGAATGGGATGATCAAAGTCTTACTTATCAAGATTTGAGATATTGTAGAGAAAAAAATGTATAAATTTGATAAAGACTGTTGAACATTTGCTAGGCAGTTTTGAGTAAAAAGTACATTGTAAATCCTAAATACAGTGACTAAAGTATCCAACTGAAATAGATGGCTTTTCTGAAAAGCCAAAATAGAAAAATAAATGTGGAGCATTTATGAGAACTTTATACCAGTTTCCTTTATCTCATTTTTGTGAGAAAGCTCGCTGGTTGCTCGATCATAAAGAGCTAGATTTTGTCGCACAAAATGTGGTGCCTGGGGTTCACCGGGCTTTTGCACAGTTAAAGACAGGGCAAAATAAACTGCCTATTTTGCGTGATCAGGACAAATGGGTCGCTGATACCACCGAGATTGCGTTATATCTTGATGAGCGTTATCCAGAACATCGACTGTTACGTAATGAAGCACAGCTTCGTAAAGAGGCTTTAGATGTTAATGCGTTAGCCAATGATTTGGGATTGCATGTGCGTCGTTGGGGATTGGCGCATGCATTGTCCGATAACGATCAATCGCTACAGATTATGTTGGGTGAAAAGGGGTATTTACGTAAATTTGAAAAATACACCAAACCTTTAATGAAAACTTTGATGTCGAAAGGCTATGAGTTGAATGTAGAGAAAATAGAGCATTCGAAAGTTGAAATGCAGCGTTTAATTGAGGTCTTGAATGAAAAGTTAATTGCTAATCATGGACGTTACTTTGTCGGGGATCGTTTAGGTTTGGCGGATATTGCTGTGTGTTCGATGTTGGCGCCTGTGCTGGAGATTAAGGGGACACCTTGGGAAAAAGACCATGAGGAAAGTCTATCTGAAGAATTTAGTGCTTATAAAACCTATTTAACCAATTTACCCTTGGGGCAGTATGTTTTAAGAGTCTATCAAACTGAGCGCAATGCTCGAGTCGACTGGCGCGGCGTTTAAAATAAGCTCAAGCCAAACAAGGTAAAGGTTGTGTGTAATACAGACAATCTTTGCCTTTCTTGTATTTTCAATATCATGATTTATAGAAGCTGAATAGAAATTTTCTCAGTCTATTTATAACTTTGTAAAAGATCATGGCACTCTTTGTTTGAAAAAGCTGATATCTTTTTATCAATCTCAAAATATATGAGAAAAAATGCAAATAAGCTTTATCTTTCATTTGAAATGCTTAATATAAAATAAACACCTATAAACATAAGTTGTCATGAGAGTTAAATAATGGAATTAGATCGTTTTGATAAGCAAATTTTAGAAATTTTAAGTAATGAAGATATCAATCTAAACGAATTATCAGAGCGTATTAATCTATCGGTCAGTTCAGTACATCGTCGTATTAAGCACCTCATTGATAACGACATTATGACCAAAGTTAAGCGTGATATTAACTATCAAAAGCTCGGTTTTAGTCTACATGTTTTACTCCAAGTATCTTTGAGCAAGCACGATACCGACACTTTTTCCAAGTTTTTAGAAGAGCTAGAAAATATTCCTGAAGTGACCAATGCCTTTTTAGTGACAGGGCAGTCGGCAGACTTTATCGTTGAAGTTGTGGCAAGAGATATGGAAAACTATAGTGATATTTTACTCAAACGCATTGGTAAAATCGAACATGTGGTGGCACTGCACTCAAGCTTTGTGATTAAAGAATATAACGTTTTTAACTGTAGCGGTTTGTTGAGCAAGGTTTAGCGTATGCTGAGGTTCTATGCAGCTACTGAGTATCAAGCATCTTGCCATCAAAAATTTGTATACTATCAGCGACAACTTTTAGCTATCATACCCAAAGCACAGATTGAACATATTGGTTCATCTGCCATTCCTTATGCAGTTTCTAAAGGTGATTTGGATATTTATGTTGCTGTTGATGCTGTAGATTTTGACTCAGCCATCATTAGTATTTCCAGTTTAGGTTTTGTTGAAAAGCTTGATACTTTAAGAACGCATGAACTGTGTATGCTAGAGTCGCTACAGCAGGATGATGTTGCTATTCAATTGGTTGTGAAAAACTCTCAGTGGCAAAGTTTTTTGATCTTTCGTGATCGCTTGTTGAAAAATCAGAATTTAGTCATGGCGTATAACCAATTAAAACAAGACAGCCAATATTTAACGATGGATGAATATCGATCTAAAAAAGCAAAATTTATTGAAAGTGTATTCAATCAGCCATAAAAAATGCGCTCTCAAAGTTATGTTTGAGAACGCATTTTTATAAAGCAGTAGATTAGGCGTCTAATTCTGCCAATACCGCGTCAGAGAATTCAACGTTGGTATATACGTTTTGTACATCATCTAAATCTTCAAGCATATCAATCATTTTCATAATCTTTTTCGCTTGGTCGATATCGGTGATTTCGGCTTTAGTTGAAGGGCTCATGACCACTTCAGCATTGTCCGATTTTAAACCTGCAGCAGTTAAAGCATCTTGTACATCACCAAAAGATTCAGGTGTAGTAATGACTAAGATTTCATCTTCATCGACTTCGATATCTTCAGCACCTGCTTCAAGTGCCACGTCCATGATTTGATCTTCTAAAGATACATCTTCAAAAGTGATCTCACCACGTTTTGTGAACAAGAAAGCAACTGAACCGTTTGTGCCTAAGTTACCATCTGTTTTTGAGAAACAGTGACGGACATCTGGTACAGTACGGTTTAAGTTGTCAGTCATGGTTTCTACAATAACTGCAACTCCACCAACACCATAACCTTCGTAGGTAATTTCTTTTAAATCATCGTTATCTTCACCACCAGCACCACGTTGGATTGCACGGTTGATGACGTCACGTGTCATATTTACAGAAAGTGCTTTTTCTACAACCGCACGAAGACGTGGGTTGCTTGCAGCATCACCACCGCCAAGCTTTGCAGCAGTTGTTAATTCACGAATAAATTTGGTAAAAAGTTTACCACGGCTAGCATCTTGTTTTGCTTTACGATGCTTAATATTGGCCCACTTGGAATGACCCGCCATGCGAAATATGCTCCTTGTAGATTGGCTTTGTGCCTATCAAATTGTGCAAATTCTACCATAAGCACTTTTTTATGCGAAAGTAGGTGTTTTTCTGAAAATCGCCTGAACAAACAAAAAAAGAATTAAAATTGTTTGAAATAAAGCCAGTTATTTAAAATTTACCTTGTAAAGGAAGTTCACTTTAAAAATTAACTGTTGGGAAACACCCACAGAGACCTAAAAGAATTGGGTTTTCACATTCTTTTAGGTTAATTAAACGACCTTATTGTGCAGCAGTCTTAGGTTTAGGAATCTCAATATCTAAACCAACATGCTCTTTATAAAGTGCTTTAATAAGCGCTAAGTCATGATCTAGATCTGTTGGGTAGATTTTTCCAAAAATACCACCTTGCTTGGTTTTTGAGTTCGCGTACATCAGCACAATAGGCACATTGGCTGCTTTAGCAATATGCCAAAACCCAGTACGAATAGGTTTGCGTACTTCACCTGTTTTGGCACGTGTCGCTTCAGGTGCAATGACTAAATTGAATTTTTCATTTTGGCTAAAGTGTTCAACCATTTGAGACACAATGTCTTTATTTGACTTACGATCGACTGCGATACCGCCAATGGCTTCGAGTATGGGCTTCATTGGCCCTTTAAATAATTCTTTTTTAATCAGAGTATGGATTTTCATATTGTAGATTTGAAAAATCGCCAGTGACAAGACAGCATCCAACATAGAAGTATGTTCAAATCCAATAATGACTTGCTTGTCTTCCAAAACGTTTGGTTCTACATGATATTTCCAGCCTGCGAGTTTAAACGCAGACTCACCAATGAATTTTTTTAACATGAGCATAAAAATACAAGTGTTTTTTAAAGAGGCTAATGTCTGCTTGTTTACGGTTTGAGTCAAGTCCTACTTGATTACACTTGCCACTTTTATGAATGGGCTTGAATCCTCATCAGTTGAACAAGGAGAGGGCAAGAATTGAACACTAAGATGTTTTAAATCTAATCAAATAGAAAATAAATACGGTGAAAATGAAAATATCACTATTCATAATCTAAATGACAGATTAGACTTTGGTCTAAGATTAAAGTGTGCATTTTCACACTTTAACTTTGGTTTAACAAAGTTCAGGATTGTTAAAATGGCTTATCTTTCGACTTTTGTATGTGCAATAGTTCTCTTTTCTTTGGTTGTTATTTGGTCAATTATTGAGTTTTTAATTGACTCACGAAAAAAAGAAGAAGCCAGTATTTAGTTTTTATCCAATTTAATTAAATTTTATTATTCTAGTATTTATAAGTGCTTTTGAGTCTTAGTATGTAATTCAAAGATCGTGAAAGACCTGATATGTCAGTTTGATGATGTAAATTTCCCTGATTGTTTGGATAGTGTACAACCATGTATGAAAAAGCTTGTCTTTTGAAAAAATCTTCGATAGTATTCATTTCGCCTGAACTTGTTGATATATAACAAATTCAGCATATTAGGGCCTATAGCTCAGTTGGTTAGAGCAGCGGACTCATAATCCGTTGGTCGACAGTTCAAGTCTGTCTGGGCCCACCAAATTCACCCTCGTAACTCTTTGAGTTATGAGGTTTTTTAATATTTTCTATTTTCAGACCATCGGTTTTTCGGTCTATTTTTTGTGGTCCAACCGTTCGATAGTTCGTTGGTCTATATGTAAGTTTTCGGTTTTTTGCACTAATTTGTTTTTCATTCTGCACGGCTTTGTTGCACAAACCTACCGATAAAGTCTTATTCGGCAATATAATTCGCAAATGAATAAGCCCACACCTAAAATCTATCGTACAACCAA
>NZ_LSOD01000042.1:8737-19830 GCF_001592855.1 Acinetobacter sp. BMW17 | reverse complement strand
GGTAGGACATTTGATTTGTAGCGTTATTTTCATACCTCTATTTTATCAAAAGCCATATTGTTTTTTTCAGCATACTTTTTGAAACACCGCCAAAATGGTATAGTAGCGCTGTCATTTAAGTACTTTTTTCTATGTCTGAAACCTATAAATACATTTACACCCAAATTAGTACATTTGGATCATTACCTACACATAAAGTTCTTATAAGTAGTGTGGGAAGGAAGACAAAATTAGTTTTCGCTGATAATACTTTTGTATATAGTACAGTTTCTGATTGGGCTTTAAGTCATTCGGGTCTTGATTCAAGGAAATCAATATGGTCTGAAGAGCCTAAGTCATTTTTAGACAGTGAAAAAACAAGATTAAGCATTTATAGAGCCTCACATCCCGCTTTTATCACTGAAGCAAGCATTGGCTAAGCACTAGTATTTTGTATGCTGCTTATGTAATAACTGTTTATATTGCAAATAAAGTTTGCTTTGTGGGTGCTTAGGGCGTATAAAGCTAACTCGTTGATGCGGGATGGAGCAGTCTGGTAGCTCGTCGGGCTCATAACCCGAAGGTCGTTGGTTCAAATCCAGCTCCCGCTACCAACGAAAAAAGATTCAAAGTTTATAGCCTAGTCTTCACAGATTAGGCTTTTTTTATGGCTAGTTAATTTTATACATAGCTGTTTCTAAGAACGTAATTTTTATACAAGTCACTGTAATGGCGTGTAAGCTATGAAACTACAGTATTTATAGAAAACACTGGACTGTAAGTGAAGTAAAACAGGTTTAAATTTTATTCTGATTCTAAAGGCATAATGGGTTTCCCAAATAAACCAATATTCTTATCCCCCCATTGTTTTAATGCAACCAAAATAGGTGCTAAAGAAGTGCCGAGTGTAGATAATCGATATTCTACTTTAGGTGGAACAACGGCATAAACCTTTCGTAGAATCAGTTGATCCTCTTCAAGTTCACGTAATTGTCTAGTAAGCATTTTTTGAGTGACATTTGGAATTTTCTTTCTCAGTTCATTAAACCTTAAAACGTCGTCTTCTAATAAATGCCACAAGATAATACTCTTCCATTTACCATCAAGTAAGCCTATGGCAGCTTCAACAGAACATCCTGGTGTGCAATCAAAACGCGAATGTTTTAGCTTACCCATTTCAATAGTATCCTTTTGGTAACTATAAGACGAATTTGTCTGTATAACTTAAAAAAGAATATTAAGTAAACTCAAATAACAAAACAAGAGGACAAGTGAATGAAGGCTATTTCTTATATTGACGGTATGGATCATGGATTTCAAAATCCACTGGTAGATATTGAAAAAGCGATGCCGAGCTTAAAAGATCGGGATTTGTTGGTTAGAATCAAAGCGATCTCGGTTAACCCTGTCGATACTAAGGTTAGACGAAACCCTGTCGCAGCAGGCAACACACGTATCTTAGGATGGGATGCAGTGGGTGAGGTTGTTGAAGTCGGTTCTGGCGTGCAACATTTTAAAGTCGGAGATCAGGTCTGGTATGCAGGTGATTTAACTCGGGATGGGAGTAATGCTGAGTATCAAGCAGTAGATGAGCGTATTGTTAGCTTAAAACCTCAAAGCCTGAGTGATGCTGAAGCTGCTGCGCTGCCATTAACCGCTATTACAGCGTGGGAAATGTTATTTGATCGTTTCAATGTAGATTTAGATCAATCTGATAATATTTTAGTAATTGGAGGCGCTGGAGGTGTAGGGTCTATTGCGATTCAATTACTCAAAGCGAAGACAAATTTAAAAGTTATTGCTACAGCATCTAGGGAAGAGACTAAAGCATGGGTTAAGTCTTTAGGGGCTGACTATGTCATCGATCATACCCAAGATTTAAACACGCAAATCAAAGCATTGGGTTTAGACGCACCTCGATATATTTTTTCAACCAATCAAACAGAAACGTATCTTCCTCAAATTTCTAAGCTTATTGCTCCACAAGGTAAGTTTGGCTTAATTGATGATCCGAAATCACTAGATATCGGTGAGTTTAAGTCTAAGTCGGTTTCTGTACATTGGGAGTTCATGTTTACACGTTCAATGTTTAATACTACAGATATTGAACAACAATCTCAGCTATTACATCAGGTTGCAGAACTGGTAGATAACCACAGAATTAAAACCACGCTGAATCAGACTTTAGGCAAAATTAATGCACAAAATTTAAAACTAGCTCATGAGCTGATTGAATCTGGTCGAGCGAAAGGAAAAATCGTTTTGGAAGGCTGTTAATTCGTTTTAAGCTCAGCTTAAATAAGCGGGTTGATTTTTAAGTTAAACACTTGAAATTATACCATTAGGATCAATATTCTGAGCAAGGCCATTCTAGGGTTCAGCGCACTAGGGTGGCTTTCCTCTTTTTGAAATCAGTTTCGTTCTTACACATATAACAAAGAGCCTTTAGAATAATTTTTTAAATTCATAAATGTTATGTTATAACATTTCTTTTTAATGGGGTGAAGAATGAAACACACAACTTTAATGACGCTCATTTTGATGGTTATTCAACAGACACATGCAGAACAAAAAGTTACAGCTTTAGATCCGCTTATTTTTCAAGCGGAAAAGACAGAAGTTACTTCAGTCATTATAGAGAAAGAGAGAATCGAAACATCAAATACACTTGGAGATGCACTTAAACATGTTTCAGGAGTGCAAAGTACATCTTTTGGTCCAAATGCTGGTGCACCCGTGATACGCAGTTTATCGGGTAATAGAGTGAGTATCCTTGAGAATGGGCAAACCATTAATGGAATGAATGCGATAAGTGGCGATATTAATATTCCATTTGATCCACTCTTTACGGAAAACGTTACCGTTCATAAAGGCACAAATTCAGTTAGATATGGGGGTAACGCCATTGGGGGCAGTGTGGATATTGATACTGGACTGATTTCGAAAGAGCTGGAGGATAAAAGTCGAAGTTTAGATATCGCTTATAAGAAAGGGTTTAATGATTTTAATGCCCACGGTATTCGTTTAAATGTAAACAATCAAAAAAACTTAAGCACAAATATTCAGTTCTCAACCCAAAGTATTTCTTTATATAAAATACCTGGATCAAGCAAAGCTGCAGTATGTGATACAGCTGTTTTTCCGAGTACTGGTGGCGTAAATTCTGCTTTGGCAGATGCATGTCAAAAGGACTCTCGGATCTCAAATGTGTTTAATAAAGCGCATAATCAGTATTTAAATAAGCACGTTTTGGAAGATATCACGAAGAACCCAGAAAATTTTTATGATTATTATGATGGTTTAGAGTCAGCGAAATACACAGATGAGGCAATCTCAAAACGCTATGTAAATGGTTCATTGAAAGAGTTTATTAATGATCCGAACCCTGATTATGTGCCGGACACGGCTAAGTACGTACAGAATAGAATTAACAATGATGTAACGCCGAATTATAAAAAGAAACTGGGTAACAGCTATGCCAGAAATGAAAACATGGCGATAGGGACAACCTATTTCTTAAACAATGGCTATATCGGCGTGAGTGCCGACTATAAAAGTAGTGAATATGGAGTTCCAGGTTTTTCTATGGAAAACAAATCTTTTCAGAGCTCTTATAGTGATGGCTTGCCAGTGGGTGTAAAAATCGAACAGAATCGTTTTGCCGTAGACTCACTGTTTAGAGAGCCATTAAGTTTGCTGAAGAGTGTGCGGCTAAAAGCATCTAGACTGTCAAACACATCTGGAGAGTACATTGGTGCAAGAAAAGCCAATGAGTATAAATTTGATACTGATACTGCGGAGTTGCTATTTGAACACATGCCTTATAAAAACCTGACTGGAGAAATAGGAACTTCTATAAATGCTAGGCAGGTTAAGGGCTCAGGTTTAGAACGTTATTTACCGAATGTGAATACCGCTTCTCATGCAATATTCATTCAGGAAAAACTAGATTTCAATAAATTTTCTTTTGATGCTGGTTATCGTGTCGAGAAAGTCAAACATGCGATTCAGGACCAGAGCTTTAAGTTGGCGCGTAATGCTTCAAATAGCACGCTTGAAGATCAGTCCTTTGATCTGAATAGTTTTTATATAGGATCGGAGTTTAGAGTTACAGACTATTTGGGTTTCAGACTTCAGTACAGTGAGTCGGAACGAGCACCCGAAATCAATGAACTCTATGCCAGTAACCCTCACTACTCAGTCATGACCCAAGAAGAAGGAAATCAACAACTCAACAAAGAAGTCATGCAGGGTTTAGAGTTTACAACTACTCTGAATTTGGATTTGACCAATATTGCAGTTTCATTGTACCAAATGGATTTTGAGGACTATTTGTATTTGTCCCACTCAGGTGCCTCTATGCGGAACCGTTTACCACTGAAGTATTGGAAGCAAACCGATACAAAAGTGAATGGTTTTGAGTTGGATATGAACCATACGTTTTCCCTCGACAACTTTGGGGATTTAAAAGTAGGTGGTTTTGCAGATTTGGTCAAGAATAAAGCGACAGACCCTGATCGTTTACGTTTAGCCAATGATGGAATCTATTTGCCCAATATGCCAACCAACCGCTATGGTGCAAATATTGAGTGGACATTAGAGAATTGGTCAGCGCGGCTGTCTAGTATTTATTATGACAAACCTCGTTACCTAGGTAAAAATGTGGGTGAGGAAGTACCATTGCCTGCATACAATTTGCTCGATTTAGATATTCGTAAAAAAATGACGTTGAAAAACGCCAGTTTTGATCTTTTTATCAATGGTTCTAATTTGCTGGATGAAGATGCACGGCCGCAAAACTCTCCATTAAAATATATTGCACCCTTACCAGGTAGGGCTTTCCAATTAGGCATAACGATGCATATTTAATATATTATCCTCAGCATAAGTCTAGATAGAGCGCCGTGTGGCACTTTATCTTTATTTAAGTTAAATCAAAACAGTGCTTTGTGATTATTAAAAATCTTAAGTATGGAGGATTTTGTATAGTTGTGATTATTTGAACACCCAATAGCTATTTCACTGTTCCTGCTTTTTGCATTTCTTGGTAAAGCTGATCAAGATAATGTTGTTGTTGGATGTTATCTTTAAAGTATCGTTGATAATTCACACTACAACTATCGATATCGGCGATATTATTGAGATTGAATGTCCAATCATCCGTATTTTTAACACGAATGCCTAAGTCATCACTACATTTCTGCCAAAGTTGAGAAAAGCGCGTCTGCTTATTACTTGGGAGTTGGTTGAAACGTGCATAAACGCTGAAGCCTTTCATTTCTGAGTTAAAATATTTGTGAATAAAACCAATGGGTACACCAGCCCAATTCATTGATTGATCTTCTGGGAAGGAAATCCTGATGAGTTTTTTTTCGTTCAGTAATGAATCTTGTTGGCCTGATTTAAAATGTTGTTCTTCATATTCTAGTTTTGTGCCTATAGGTACATTGATCTTTTTCACGATCATTGGTTGTGTCGTGATGTAATAGGGATAATCAGGCCTACTATTGCCGCCTGTAGGGTTCATATTGCCAACACATGCTCCCAAATTTGAGAGTAGGGTGATGCAAAAGATTAATCTAACTTTATTATTCATTATTGATCCTAAAAAACTGTATTTAAAAGCTATTTTATTTATCTAGAATACACACATAGTACACCTTATGCGAAACGTTTGAAATTTCACCTCTAGCCTCAATATTTTGGTTCAAGCTATTCTAAGGCTCAGCACACGACTAGGGCTTTTTTTAGATGCTACACTACTATTTTTAAGGACGTTTCAATTGATTGCAGGAAACACCTAATATAATTAAAATTTATGACAGCTATAAATAACTTGAATATTTATTTTTTTCATGTATACTTGGCGTAACTAGAAAAAAGTAATGTTTAGTAAATCTTCTTTAAGTATCGCAGTTTTAGTCATAATCCTCCGTTGTTTCAGATCTTAAGCTCCACTTTTATTATTTTCAAAGTTACATCTAGTCATTTATTTTTGACTAAAATTATTAAAATTCAGCAGGATATATTATGTCTACTACAGTTACCGGTACAGTTAAATGGTTTAATGAAACTAAAGGCTTTGGTTTCATTCAACAAGAATCTGGTCCAGATGTTTTTGCTCACTTTCGCGAAATCGCTAGTTCAGGCTTCAAAACATTGCATGAAGGCCAACAAGTGTCATTCAGCATAGAGCAAGGTCAAAAAGGCCCAAATGCTGTAAATATTGTTGCTTTATAAGAAGCATTAAATATAAAAAAGCACTGAATAGTGCTTTTTTAATGACCAAAAATTATTAATTAAATATTTATTCCTTGTTGGAATATATGAAAAAAACTGGTGGAAATTGAAAAAACTTAATACATTAATTGCTAAATCTTCAAATGGTACTGAAATTATAGTCTCGTTAATTCCTCTAAATAAAATGCAAAATACCCGTGATGGATTGAAATCTATTGAAGTGGGTAAGCGTGTGTTGCTTCAGTCTGGAATCGAAGTAGACTTAAATTTAGATGGTAGAACATTCTATACCGCTTTAAATCAATTATTTAAATTTAACTATAAAGTTGCCTAACTAAATATTTGATTATATTGTTTTTAAGTGACTTAATATTATAGGTATAGAAAAAATGTTAAAGAAAAATGTTACTGTCAAAGATCAATTTGGTACTGAATACTCTATTCAGGCGACTATAGATAAAAATTCATGTAGCACAAAATTACATTCAAATTTAAGATATATCACTGTTGATGGCGAAGATATTCGTCCTGGTTTTGAAATGTTCTTCCAAAGTCTAAATAGCGGTAAAATTTTCAAGTTGATCTGAACGTTCTTATTTTTAATTTGGTCGTGATGACTAATACTACAATATCTTAACCAACCCCAGTCATTCCTCCTCAAAATCTATTTGAATTATAGAACAGTTATTTTAGATAATTTGAAGAGGGTTATGTCAGGCAGAACACTTTTGTTAATGAATAGTTTAATGACATAGCTAAAATGTATTTTTAGCAAAAAATCTTTTGTGAATGTCAAGTAAAATTCATTTTATTATATAAATATTATGGGTTTAATGATTGTTAGCTTGTCCACGAGGAATTCTTAATCTCCAAATTTCTTCCAAGAATTAGTTTTTCAAAGCAGCCCTTTGCCTATTATTCGTTATATTCCTAGCTCAATTCGCTCCTAAAATGAGTTCCAAAAGAGTCTTCCGCAAATGAGTATTTATAAACCAAATCCATAGTTGGTTTCTGCCGTATGACAATATGACCTATATAATATTTGAGCTCATTGAAAGTAAGTATAGAAATACTAGCCTATGACGATCAACACCTGTTTGAGCTGAAGGCTACTTTTTCGTATTCAAGATAGAATTTACTGCATTAAAAAATATAATAAAAAGTTTTACATTAAAATTAATAATAATTATCATTCTCAAAAATATTTTGCAGAAGAGGAATAAAAATGCGCTTGTCTCACTTTAGTCTTTGCTTGCTCACTGCGGC
This sequence comes from Acinetobacter sp. BMW17, assembly GCF_001592855.1. Classification (NCBI taxonomy): domain Bacteria; kingdom Pseudomonadati; phylum Pseudomonadota; class Gammaproteobacteria; order Moraxellales; family Moraxellaceae; genus Acinetobacter; species Acinetobacter sp. BMW17. The sequence continues at coordinate 12,345 of NZ_LSOD01000042.1, read as the reverse complement.
TATTTGTACTCAACTTTATGCAAACGATATGACTTCAGCATTAACTGAAGCAAAAAAAACAGAGACTAAACTTCCAACTATCGTGGTGACAGCAACACGTACACCGAAAAGCATTTCCGAAATTGCAGGAACTGTCCAAACCATTTCTGCTGATCAAATTGCGCAACAGGCTGGCCCAGGTCGTAAAGTTGCAGATGTTTTGGCGCAACTGGTTCCATCTTTAGCACCAAGCAGTGGAACGAGTAGTAATTATGGTCAAACTATGCGTGGACGTAATGTACTTGTAATGATTGATGGTGTATCACAAACCGGTTCACGTGATGTAGCGCGTCAGTTAAATAGTATTAGCCCAAATATGATTGATCATATTGAGGTGGTTTCAGGTGCGACCAGTATTTATGGTTCAGGTGCGACAGGCGGGATTATTAATATTATTACTAAACGTGCCGATAAATCAGAACTAGTCAGTTTTCAAACCAAATTGGGTGTGACATCGGCAGATAACTTCCGAGGTGATAGTTTGGCTTATCAAGTTGGACAAACAGCTTCATTTGCAAATGACAAAGTCGATGGTTTTTTTGGCTTAGACTATACCAATCGTGGCTCTCAATTTGATGGTAATGGAGATCGTATTTCATTAAGTCCTTGGCAGGGCAGCACCATGGATACTGATACTATTGATATGAATGGTCGTTTAAACTTTAATTTAACTGACAACCAAAGCTTAAGTTTTGGTGCTCAGTACTATAAAGATGAACAAGATACAGAATATGGGCCTGATTATTCATATTTACTTACCAAAACAGTTCCATCTTTAAAAGCGATAAAAGGTTGGAGCTTAGATAATCAACCTTTTACTGAACGTTATGCTTTTAATACGCAGTACCAAAATCAGGATTTCTTAGGTCAAGTCCTGAATGTGGAAGCTTACTATCGAAATGAGAAGTCACGCTTCGTACCTTATGGCTATTCAGCAGATGGTGTGAATGTAAAGCAAAGCCAGTCGAATGTGGACTATGCTGGGATTCGTTCAACTTTACAGTCTGATCTTGTAGTTGCTGACCGTGATTTAAAACTAACTTATGGCTTAGACTATGACTGGGAAAAAGATCATCAGTGGGCTGACTACTACACGCCAAGCAATAATGGTCTAGTTTATACCCCAACTGGAGAAAAACAAGGCTCAGGACCAGATACTGAAATTCAGAATATTGGCACCTTTATACAAGGGGACTATACCGTAACTGATCAGCTTAATATTCAAGCCGGTGTACGTTACCAATATGTTCAGGCAGACACAGACAGCTATTTAACTGCACGTAAGCCATATACATTAATGGCGGCAGACTCTACAGATTCTGACAAATTCCTGTTTAACCTAGGCACTGTCTATAAACTCACTGATACACAACAAGTCTATGCCAATTTTTCACAAGGCTATAGTTATCCAGATGTACAACGTGTATTGCGTGACGTTGCAGCATATACTTTAACCACGTCTGGTATTGCTCCAATCACTGTGAATAGCTATGAACTAGGCTGGCGCTTGAACCAAGACACAGGCTTAAATTTGGGCTTAACAGGTTTCTATAATACCTCTGATAAAGTCGTTCAATTTAACTCGGATCGTTCTGTAAATGTTGTCGACACAGATCAGCGAGTTTATGGTGCTGAAGCAACAGTAAGTTACCCATTTATGGAAAATTATAAAGTGGGTGGAACTTTAGGGTATACAAGAGGTCAGTATAAGGATGGGGCCAATAATTGGCATGAGTTAAATGCTTTTGCAGTTTCACCAATGAAAGGCACATTGTTTGCAGAATGGAATAATGAAGATGGCTATGGTGTACGTGCTCAAATGCTTGCAATCAAAGGAACTGACAAAGCCTATAAAGATGACCTAGAGTTAAAAGCAGCTGGATTGAGTGATAGTAACAGTGCAGCAGAGATTAAAGGTTATACGACCATGGATGTATTAGCATATTTTCCAGTAGCGAAAGGCCGTATGGACTTTGGTGTTTATAATCTATGGGGTAATCAATATAAAACTGTATTCGCCCAACAAGCAGCAGTGACCAATGCTAACTCATTGTTAGCGATCCCAGCGGAAGGGCGTACTTTTGCACTAAGTTATACCATTAATTACTAATGGTACCTGAAGCATGTTATGTAGAACTTTTTAATTCTATCTAAAAGAATCGGGATAATATTTTTAGTTAAATTCCTTAGATTTAACATATAGCATCAATATTTTATTCAAGGCCATTCTAGAGCTCATGGAACTAGAATGGCCTTCATGTAATTTTGCTCATCTGAATTATTTGTATGATTAATACCTCAAACTAATTTCTCGTCGAATTACACGCGACGAGAAGGCAACTTACAAGACCTGATTGTAAACTTCGCATCTACAAATTTTTAGGGGACTTGAGAGGATACGCATGATCTGTCCTCATAACCTATGAATGTAGAACATACGCATAAACACTCAATTATTTTGAGTAAATATTCTATTTGTGTAGAAATGTAAATGATAATTAATATACAATGATTCTCATTTGCAAATGGTAGCTTGTGGTATGCAGTATTTCCCACCTAATAAAGTTTGGCTTGTCGTTCTTTCAACTCCTTTATTTAGTTCATATCTTTATGCAGCAGCATCTGAGCCAGTAGCAAGTTTAGCTCCTATTGTGGTACAGGCTGAAGATGGGGAGGATGCTACGGAAAACAGTAAAAAATATAAAAAGAGTAAGTCTTCTCAAGCAACCAAAATGAATATTGCATTGAAGGAAACACCTCAGACAGTGACTGTTGTTACACAGCAAAGAATGCAGGATCAAGGCTTAGCGACTGTTGCAGACGTGATGCAACAAGTACCTGGTGTAAGTATTGGATATAACGATAGCGAACGCCCAAATTACAACGTTCGTGGGTTTGCAGTCGATAATATTCAAATTGATGGTATTGCATCATCTTATTCAGGTGTTAGTGGTTCCGTAATTGCCATGCCTGTCTTTGATACAGCAATTTATGATCACATTGAAGTTTTAAAGGGGGTAAACGGCCTAAACACTGGGTTAGGTGAGCCTTCTGCATCAATTAATATGGTCCATAAAAAACCAACACAAGAGTTTAATGCACAGCTTGGAGCAAGTTACGATACTTTCGATGGGCGAAGATTTACCGGAGATATTAGTGGCGGGCTGTTAGCTGATGAAAAACTTAACGCACGTTTGATTGTTGCGACATCAGACGGTGGAACAGGGAAACATTATTATGAAAAGAATACAACAACGATTTCAGGATCATTAACGTCTAAACTCACTGATCAAACTCAACTTACTTTGGGTATTGATTACCAAGATGATGACCCTCATGGTCTTGGTGGCGGTGTACCAATTTTTTATAGCGATGGGAGTCAAACTAACTTTTCATCAGAAGATAACTTTGGTTCGATGAACTGGGTGAGATGGCAACGTGAATTACAAAATAGTTATGTGTATTTAGACCATAATTTGGCGGTGTTTCAAAAAGTATGCTGAAAAAAACAATATGGCTTTTGATAAAATAGAGGTATGAAAATAACGCTACAAATCAAATGTCCTACC